>JAFTNX010000031.1 GCA_017451665.1 Oscillospiraceae bacterium
GCATCTGCATACACCCCTCTTTCAAGCAGTTTTGCAATAAGTTTTGCAGTATTATCAATATCAGAAAGTGAAATCACTTCCACAGGGGTATGCATATATTTAAGAGGAACAGAAACTGTAACTGTCTTAACTCCGTTTGCAGTAACACCGATACAGTCAGCGTTTGTACCTGTTTCACCATTCATAATTTCAAGCTGATATGGGATTTCCTCACTTTTAGCAAGATTTATAAGTCTATTTGAAAAATCCTTTGAAAGTGATGGTGCTATACCAATCATAGCGCCTTTTCCAAGCTTTCCACACTTGTATTCCTTATCGTCAGCAGTAAGTGCAAAAGAAACATCAATTGCAACAGCAAAATCAGGATTGATTTTGAATGCAGAAATTTTAGCTCCTCTTTCACCTGTTTCTTCCTGAGCAGAAAAGCATACAGCTACGTTAACAGGAAGTTTTTTGCCCTTAACCATTTCAAGTGCTTTAAGAATAACAGCAACACCACATCTGTCGTCAAGGGATTTTCCACTAATACGGTCGCCCTGCAGGCATACAGGCGAATTGGCAATAATAACTCTGTCCCCAAGGCTTACAATCTTTTCACATTCCTCTTTTGAAAGTCCTGTATCGATATAAATATCATCAATCTTAGGAACTTTCTTATCATCATCTTCAAGGTGTGGTGGTGTTGAAGTAATAACGCCTGAAATCTTTTCTTTTCCGAAAATAGTAACCTGCTGTGCAAGAAGAAGTCTACGGTCAATTCCACCACAGTTAGAAACCTTCAGAAAGCCGTCATCTGTAATATATGTCACAATAAAGCCTATTTCGTCAATATGGGCATCAAGAAGAAGTGTAGGCTTTTTATCATCCTTTTCTCCTAAAAAACCGATAACATTCCCGAAATAGTCTACTTCTGTCTGGCAGTATTCAGAAAGCATTTTTTCAGCTACTTTACTTGCTGAAAATTCATCACCCGAAACGCCCACTGAGTTTATAAGCTCAAAAATCAAATCCTTTGTATTCATAAAATAAAATTCACCTACAAGTTTACATAGTTACACAAGTATATTATATAACATTTCACAAAAAATAGCAACTAATTTTTTATTAAAACGAAAAACCTTTTATTAAACTTTTCTTATATAAAATATAGTAATCGTTTTCCTTCATTTTGTTTTCGTTAAACTTTGTAAAAGCGTGTCGAATTTTGAAGTTTTTTTGTGTAAAAGACTAAATTTCAAAAAAGCTATTGTAATCGTGGTAAATATAAGTTATAATAATTCTGTAAGTAAAAAATGCCGTATTTTGTGGTCAGACACAAAAAATGGTGGATTTCAAGACTATATTTAGGGTTTTGAAAAATATTTTAAGTGAGGTATATTTTATGGTAATGGAAAGCAAAAGCAGGATTCTTTTTGACCCTCAGACAAGAGTTGCTCCACTTGGATTTATTTCAATGAACGGTACTCAGGAGCTTGGGGAAAAAATCAATAATTATCTTGTTGAATGGGGTAATCAGATTGAGGAATATGAACATCACGACACATATCTCATTGATGTAGGTTGTCCAAGATTTGCATCTGGTGACGGTAAGGGTATCATCAAGTCTACTGTAAGAGGTAAAGACCTTTTCATTCTTATTGACACTGCAAACTACAACTGCACATACACAATGTTCGGAAAAGAAAATGCTATGTCCCCTGATGACCATTATCAGGACCTTAAGAGAATTATTCAGGCTGCAAGCGGTAAGGCACACAGAATCAACATCATTATGCCAATGCTTTACGGTGGACGTCAGCACAGAAGAACATACAGAGAATCCCTTGACTGCGCAGTAGCACTTCAGGAGCTTGAGGCAATGGGCGTTTCAAACATTGTTACATTTGACGCTCACGACCCAAGAGTTCAGAACGCTATTCCACTTATGGGCTTTGACAACGTAATGCCAACATATCAGGTACTTAAGGCTATGTTCAACAGCATTGAAGACCTTAACCTTGACAAGGACCACTTTATGGTTATCTCCCCTGACGAAGGTGCTATCAACAGAAATATGTACTACGCATCTGTTCTTGGTGTAAACCTTGGTATGTTCTACAAGAGAAGAGATTATTCAGTAATTGTAAACGGAAGAAATCCAATTGTTGCTCACGAATACCTTGGAAATTCAGTTGAAGGCAAGGATGTATTTATTGCTGACGACATTATTTCATCAGGTGAATCAATGCTTGACATTGCTGTTGAACTTAAAAAGAGAAAAGCCAAGAGAATTTTCGCATATGCAACATACGCTATTTTCACAAATGGTCTTGACACATTTGACAAGGCTTATGCTGATGGAATTATCGACGGTGTATTTGGTACAAACCTCACATACCGTACACCTGAGCTTCTCAAAAGACCTTGGTTCCACGAAGTTGACGTTTCAAAGTACATTGCATACTTTGTTGCATCACTTAACCACGACCTTTCAATTTCAGAAATCATTGACCCACACGCAAAAATCCACGCACTTCTCAAGGAACACGGTCAGCTTCCAAACGTATAAAAATATAAGCTCTGTCTTAATTAAGGCAGAGCTTTTTTAATGCATAAACAAATCCCACAGAAAAATCTGTGGGATTATTTTTTAGAAATTAGTATTCATAATCGTATTCGTAGTCGAAGTCATAATCATAGTCGTAATCATAATCATCATCATAATCTTCTGACTCGAACATTACAGCAAAGAGGTCATCACCAAGAACTGTTCTGAAGTGAGATTCAAGACCTTCCAAATCAGCTTCGTTTGAAAATGCATCAACATCTGCTTCGTTTGAGAAATCATAAACCTTACCACTTGGAATTGTTACGTCAGATGCATTAGTTTCAACGCTTGTAAGACCGATTGTAATCATAGATTCATTATTGAAAATTAATTCCATTGAGATGTCTGTATTCTTAGCAGTTGAATCTGATGTAAGAACAAGTGACATTCTTTCGTCGCCTGTACCCATAAAGAATTCAATTTCGCCCTTGAATGCACCTGATTCTTCGTCTACAATCTCAACATCTGAATTAAATCCAAATTCAGCTGTGCTGTCAAATTCGTCTTCTTCATAGTCGTTAACAACCTTAAAGAGAGCATTATATTTGCCGTCTACGCCTTCAACGCTGAATGTCATATCTGTGTATTCCTTGAATTCTTCGTTGTCAGCAGAAATCTTAAGACCGATTTCTTCTGCTCTGTCAACGAGAACAAGTTCAAGTGAATTTGTTTCATCTTCAAAGCAGATACCAGTTGCTTCTTCGCCGTCATAGTAAACTACAAAATCAACTGTTTCCTTTGAGCTATAAGCATCTTCCTTTTCAGCTTCCATTGATGTGAGAGCGTCAGAAATAAGCTTATCAAATGAAGGATAAACTTCTTCAACTTCAGCTTCTGTATAGTAGCCGCTGTCAATCATTTCCTGCTTTGTGTCAGCCATAACAGAATCATAAGCAGCTGCAATATCCTTATCATCCTTAATAAGGTTAAAGAATTCTACTGCTGTATCGTAAGTATTCTTTCCTGTAATTTTGAAAATCTTTGTTGTATAATCATACTTAATGCCATTGATGTCGCCGGAAACCTTATCGCCCTTTTCACCCTTTGGCATATTCTTTTCAACAATCTTTACGATTTCATCAATAAGCTCAGAAATCTTTTCTTCGTCAATGTTTTCCATTGCAGATGCAATAGCATCAGCATTAGCGCCTTC
This sequence comes from Oscillospiraceae bacterium, assembly GCA_017451665.1. Classification (GTDB taxonomy): domain Bacteria; phylum Bacillota; class Clostridia; order Oscillospirales; family Ruminococcaceae; genus JAAZZIT01. The sequence goes on from JAFTNX010000031.1 coordinate 3,741, forward strand.
AATCATACCAGGATTAGCTACCATAGCCAGGCTACCTGCAACATTGTTTTCAACCTGATTTGTAGTTGTTAAAAGAGATTCCATATCAGAAACGTCGCCCTTTATGTAGCTGTCACTTACTTCAGGAACTCTGAAATATACAGTAGAATCATCAATTACTGTATTAAGTGAAATAAGGCTGTTTCCGTCGTAGTAAAGAATCATATCATTAGCTACGATACCTTCCTTTACCTTTGCGCTGTTAGCAAGTTTGAATTCCTTAACGTCAACTCCGATTTCATTTATGATAGCGTCACCAAATGAAACTGAAATTTCTGTTGTAACACCTGTATCAACCTTACCTTCAAGAGCGTCCTCAACCTGTGCAATAGCATTTTCAGCGTATGATACTGCGCTATCAATTCCCTTGAATTCAAAATCAACATTCAATGATGAAGAAGCATCATTTTTACCGTTTACCTTCTTTTCATCGTCGTCCTTTTCATCCTTTTCGCCACAAGCAGTAAAGAGCATCATAGCTGAAAGAGCAAAAGCCAACAATGATTTTAACTTTTTAGTCATAATATTTTCCTCCTATCTTGCATACTAAAAAGTATTATAACATGCTATTTACAAAATGTCAATATTTTTACACATTACAATATGTTTACAATATTAACATGAATACCTGCCATAACATCAAGAGCCTTATTATTCATATCAATATCGGCAGCTGAAGTACATTTTGCATCAACAATAATTTCAGCGTCAGGAAGTGCAGCTTTCACCATAACTGCATTAGAAAGCACGCATATATTCGACACAAGACCTACCAGCTCAACTGACGAATACTCCTTATCTTCAAGCCATTTCCCAAGTTCAAGTGACGGAAAAGTATTCTTTATAAAGCACATATCCTCTTCCCTTTTAAGTTTAGCAGTTTCCCCATAAAGCTCCCAGCCATGAGTATCCTTGATACAGTGAACCACAGGAAGTTTTTTACCTTCCATAGTATCCATATAATCATCATAATGGGTATCCATAGTAAAGCATACATCATCACCATTATTTCTGTATTCTCTGATTTTATCAGCAATTCTTTCATCAAGTAGTTCGGCGCCCTCAAAACCAAGACTGCCATTTACAAAGTCATTCTGATAGTCAACAACAATAAGTAATCTCTTCATTATATCCTCCAAAATCAAAAAAGGGAGTAGAAACTCCCTTTTCATTCATTATTTACTGCCTGCAACAGAAATTCTGTTCAAAGCACGTTTAAGTTTCTGTTCAGCAAGGTCAAGCTCACGCTGAGATTTATTTTCTCTCAGTCTGCGTTTAGCATCCTCAACAGAACGTTTTGCTCTTTCAATGTCAATTTCGTCAGACCATTCAACAGCGCTCGCAAGAATAACTGTCCCCTCTGGTGAAGCCTTGATAACCCCACCTGAAACAGCTGCTCTTCTGAAATTACCGTCAGGCATTTTTACCTTAACAGGTCCTGAAACAAGGTTAGCAACATAAGGTGTATGTCCGTAAAGAATACCCACGTCACCTTCAGAAGTTCTTGCAATAAGATGTTCAGTTTCACCGTCAAAGAAAATCTTTTCAGGTGTTATAATTTCCAGCTTAAAAGGTTTCATAGCATTTCTCCATTAGTTTGCAGAAGCCTTAGCCTTCTCAACTGCCTCATCAATTGTACCTACAAAGAGGAATGCAGATTCAGGAAGGTCATCGTGCTTACCTTCAATAATTTCCTTAAAGCCTCTGATTGTTTCCTTGATTGGAACGTACTTTCCTTCCATACCTGTAAACTGTTCAGCAACTGAGAATGGCTGTGAAAGGAATCTCTGAATTTTTCTTGCTCTGTTTACGGTGAGCTTATCCTCGTCAGAAAGTTCATCCATACCCATAATAGCGATAATATCCTGAAGTTCCTTATATCTCTGAAGAATTGACTGTACCTGTCTTGCAACCTGATAATGTTCATTACCTACGATTTCTGGTGCAAGAATTCTTGAGTTTGACTCAAGTGGGTCAACGGCAGGATAGATACCAAGAGAAGCAATTCCTCTTGAAAGTACTGTTGTAGCGTCAAGGTGAGCAAAAGTTGTAGCAGGAGCAGGGTCAGTAAGGTCATCGGCAGGTACATAAACAGCCTGAACTGATGTAATTGAGCCCTTTGTTGTTGAAGTAATTCTTTCCTGCAAAGCACCCATTTCGGTAGCAAGTGTAGGCTGATAACCTACGGCAGAAGGCATACGTCCGAGAAGCGCAGAAACTTCTGAACCAGCCTGTGTAAATCTGAAGATATTGTCGATAAAGAGAAGTACGTCCTGTCCTTCCTTATCTCTGAAATATTCAGCCATAGTAAGTCCAGAAAGACCAACTCTCATTCTTGCCCCAGGTGGTTCATTCATCTGACCATAAACAAGTACTGTCTTATCGATAACTCCTGATTCAATCATTTCGTTATAAAGGTCATTTCCCTCGCGGGTACGTTCACCAACGCCTGTGAAAACAGAAATACCACCGTGCTGTTTAGCGATATTGTTGATAAGCTCCATAATAAGAACTGTCTTACCAACACCAGCACCACCGAAAAGTCCGATTTTACCACCCTTAAGGTAAGGTGCGATAAGGTCAACTACCTTGATACCTGTTTCAAGAATTTCGTTGGATGCAGCCTGCTCCTCGTAAGAGGGAGGGTCACGGTGAATTTCCCAGCGTTCTGCGCCTTCGGGGGCAGGCATATTATCAACAGGCTCGCCAAGGAGGTTGAAAATACGGCCTAATGTCTGTTCGC
>JAFTNX010000032.1 GCA_017451665.1 Oscillospiraceae bacterium
CTGTGCTTTCAGTAACCTTACCGTTGATTAAAACAGTAATGCTGTCTGCGATTTTGTCAAGGTCTCCTGTGATGTGAGTCGAAAAGAGTACAGCTCTTTCGCCCTCAGAAACAATATCTCTTAAAATATCAAGAACTTCAATTCTTGCAACCGGGTCAAGACCTGCTGTCGGCTCGTCGAGAATTAAAATGTCAGGGTTGTGTCCCAGAGTGAGGGCAAGCATAGCCTTTGTTCTCATACCCTTTGAGTATTCTGAAAACTTCTTTTTAGGTGGAAGATTCCACATCTTAGCATATTTTTCAAAAACCTGCTGGTCCCAGTTTTCATAAACTGTTGCAAAAGCCTTAGCGTATTTCTTGATGTTTGAAGTTACATAAAGATAATCGTCGTCAGCAACATAACCGATTTTCTTTTTAGCCTCAACCTCGTCCTTAACGCTGTCAAGACCAAAAACAGAAATGCTTCCCGATGTCTTGTTCATAGCGTTTAAAATCAGCTTGATGATAGTTGTTTTACCTGCACCGTTTTCACCTACAAGTCCCATAACCATACCTTTTTCAAGCTTAAAGCTTACATTGTCAAGCTTAAAATCCGAAAACTCCTTGCAGAGATTGTTTACTTCCAAAGCGTAATTATTCATATTTCATTCCTCCGTTATTATTCATAAATGTCATTTACTATATCAGAAATCTTTTCTTTTGTTATCCCTATCTTTTTACATTCCGAAAGCACATTTTCAAGCTGACTTATAGTTTCACGCTGTCTGTTTGTGTGAATTTCATCTATGCTGTCAAGCTTTACAAAAGTACCTTTTCCCGAAATGGTGTAAACAAAGCCTTCGTGTTCGAGGTCAATGTACGCTCGCTTTGTGGTGATTGCACTTACATTCAAATCCTTAGCAAGCTGTCTGACACTCGGGAGCATTTCGTGGTTTTTAAGCTCGCCATCATAAATGGCCTTCTTGATACCATCTTCAATCTGCTCATACATCGGCTTGTCACTGTTGTAGCTGATTACTATATTCATTCAAGCACTCCTTTCGTGTTTGTGGTATACCGTATATATCCGATATACACAGTATACCACCTATATACACACTTGTCAACACCTTTTTGAAAAAATTTTTTCAAAAAAGTACACTGAAATTACAAAATGCCCGAAAAAGCGACATTTTATTATTAAAATATTTTTCCAAAAAAATCAAATAGTGGTTGAAAAACTATAAGAAATATGGTAAAATAAGGTTATCTAAGGAGTTGATAATGATGTTTTTTAAGAAAATTACGGCTGTTTTTGCAACAGTGTGTATATTGATGTCGCAGGGTGTGTATATACCAGCCGACGCTGAAAGCGAAGACAAGGGAATAGTTATTTTACATACAAACGACATTCACTGTGGAATGTATTCTGACGATAATACTTTCGGATATGCTGAGCTTGCAGGCTATGCACAAAAGCTTGAGGACGAGGGCTATGACACTATTATAGTTGACGCAGGTGACGCTGTTCAGGGCGGAATTGTAGGCTATATGTCCGACGGGCAGTATATTGTTGATATTATGAATGAGGTGGGCTACGACGTTGCCATTCCTGGAAATCACGAGTTTGACTATGGAATGGACGAGTTTATGGATATTGTTGCGAACGCAAACCATAGCTATCTTAGTTCAAACTTTGTAAGCCTTGAAACTGGCGACAACATTCTCGATAGTTATAAAATCATTGAAAAAGACGGAGTTAAAATCGGTTTTGTAGGAATTACAACTCCTGAAACAATTACATCTTCAACACCAAAATACTTTATGAATGAAAACGGCGAGTATATTTATGGTTTTTGTGGTGGCGACGAAGGACAGGAGCTTTATGATAAAGTACAGAATGCTGTTGACGATGCTCTGAATGAGGGCGCTGACTATATTGTTGCAATCGGTCACCTTGGCGTTGACGTCTCAAGCAAGCCTTGGACTTCTCAGGAGGTTATCGCAAACGTAAGTGGAATTGACGTGTTTATTGACGGACATTCCCATAGCGTTATCGAAAGCGAATTTGTCCTTGATAAAGACGGAAAAGAAGTTATCCTCAATTCCTGTGGCACACAGCTTATGTATGTTGGCGAAATTACAATTTCTGATGATGATGTGTCTGCAAAACTTATCGGAAAAAGCGATTATTCAGTTTCCACAGACGAAAGCAGTAACGAATACAATAAATATAAAAACGTTCTTGAATTTGTAAATAATATCGAGTCTGCATATATTGACGATATGAATGAAGTCGTTGCAGAAAGTAAATGCGAGCTTATTATTTACGACCCTGAAACAGGCGACAGACTTATAAGAAATACCCAGACAAATATGGGGGACTTTGTAGCTGACGCTTATAGAAGAGTTTCTGACGCCGACGTCGGACTTGTAAACGGTGGTGGAATAAGAGCTGAAATCAAAAAGGGCGACGTTACATTCGGTGACGTTATAAATGTAAATCCTTTTGGAAATCTTATGTGCGTTGTTGAAGCAACAGGACAGCAGATTTTAGATGCACTTGAACTTGGCGCTATGTATACACCAAATGAAAGTGGCGGATTTTTGCACGTTTCGGGAATGACCTATGAAATTCATACATATATTCCATCGTCAGTTGTGCTTGATGAAAATCAGGGATTTGTAGAGGTTAATGGGGAATACCGAGTTAAAAATGTTATGGTAGGGGACGAGCCACTTGACCTTGACAAAACCTATAAGGTTGCGTCACATAACTACCTGCTTAAAAACGGTGGCAACGGTGCTACAATGTTCGATGGCTGTAAGATTTTAAAAGACGAAACAATTGCTGACAATGAGCTTCTGGTGAAGTACGTTCAGGAATACCTTAACGGCGTTATCGGTCCTGAATACGAAAACCTGATGGGCGAGGGAAGAATAGTTAAAATCACAGAAAAGCCTGTGGAAGAAACTCCGCTTCCTGAAAACCCACCAGAGCCTGAGCAGACACCACCTGCTACGGGTACAGAGGGACTTAAAACAGTAACAGTTATCCTCTCATTTGCACTTGTTCTTGCAGTAATCAAATACAAAAAGTAAAATAAAAAGGGTATCGAGCAAATTGCTCGGTACCCTTGATTTTTTGTTATTTTGCTGAAATAGAATTAACTTTGATTTCTCCGCCACCTGAAACAATCAGACCGAATGAACCACTCTGATTTGGCTGAATTTCTCCGTTGTTGTAGCTGTTGGAGTCAGGCTTGATAGTAAGTGTTTTACCATTTGCTGTAACACTGCAATTCCAGAACTGAGAAACAGTAACGTTTCTATTAAATGTCAGAGTAACTGTCCATCCCGATTTTGCAGTACTTCCGTTGTTTTTGATAGAAACATCAACCTGTGCGAATGTGCTTACACCGTCATTCCAGCCACCAGTAACATTAGCTGACGCAGTCAGACTTGACTGACTTACAGGCTTTTTAGTAGTTGTAGTAGTGGTAGTCTGCTTTTTGGTAGTAGTGGTTGTTGTTGTCTGTTTCTTTGTTGTGGTAGTAGTTGTGGTCTGTTTCTTTGTTGTTGTAGTTGTCACCGTAGGCTTTTTGGTAGTTGTAGTAGGTGCTTTTGTTGTAGTAGACTTTTCAGTCTTTTTAGTAGTTGTAACTGTTGTAGCTGTTGGTTTTTCGGTAGCCTTTTTTGTGGTTGTAGTAACCTTTTCTTCCGTAACTGACGGCACAGTAGTTGTCTTAGGTGCTTCGCTTTCAGTTTTTGGAACTGTCGTTGTAACAACTACCTCCTCGCTGTCGGCAGGAGTGGTAACAGTTGTTTCGCTTTCGCTGTTTTCACCACCCAAAACTGTCGGTGAAGTTGTAGTAACAGTTGTTGTGGTAGTTGTTGTAGCTGTCTTGTATCCTTCGTCGGTATCAATTTTATTGTCCCCACGACCATATACAAAAGCAGTAACAATTATCGCAACAGAAAGTGCAACCATAGCCACAGCAGATGCACATCTTTTAGCCATTACGCCTTCGTATGTAATGACCTTCGGCTTTTTCTTCGGCTCTTCCCTGATAAATTCAAGTGGCTCGTTTTCGCCGATAACTCTATCGTTAATGTCCTTTCCCATTATGGAATCTCCTTGTTATTTGTAAATATCATAAAGCTTTTTAGCTTCTTTTTTAGCCTGGTCCTTAACGTAATCAGGCGCAGTAATTCTCAGTTTTTCGCCGAATGAAAACAGCCAGCCCCAGAATGTGGGACTAATCTGAACTTCGGCTCTGAATTTATAAAAGCCTTCCTTGTCAGAAGATGGTGTAAAAATAATCTTCATTCCAAATCTGTCAAGCATTGTGTCGATGAGTGTTTCGTCAACCTCAAAAGTAACAGTTTCAGGCTCGCCAGCGTACATATCAAAGGTAGAACGGAGATTTTTAGCAAATTCCTGCTGTTCCTTTGTAGGCTCAATTCTCTTTTCGTCAATGTATGTAACACCTGTCATTCTGTCAACTCTGAAAAACACAACCTTGTCCTTTGCGTGATTGTAGCCGATAAGATAGTATCTGTCCTCACGCCATACAAGGTGATATGGTGAAACTCTGTAAAGCTCACCGTTGTGTGTAAGCTGTCTTTTTTTGGTGTAATCATACTTCATATACTGAAAGGTAACAACCTTTTTATTTGCAATAGCGAAGTTGATTTCGCTGATTGCATAGTAAATATTCTCGTTGAAAGTCTTTACTCTGTTTTCAACGTAGATATTTCTCTGAAGATTTTTTGCGTTGTGTCTTGAGGTAAGCTGCTGAAGTTTGGCAATAAGCTCATTAGACCTTTTCTGTGTAAGGAATTTTGAAGATGCCACAGCGTCAGCAAGAACAAAAAGCTCTTCCTTTTCAAAAAGACGCTGACTAACGTAATAAGCGTTAGCGTGTCCAACCTTTACAACTTCAATTTCAAGTCCACTTCCCGAAAGGGTAGCAATATCATCATAAAGTGTTTTTCTTTCTTCCTTGATACCGTTCATAGCAAGATAATCTATAATCTGATTACCCGTCATAGGATTATTCTCGTCGGTATTTTCAAGGAGGATTTTTCTCATAAGCAAAAGCTTCTGCTTCTGCTTGGAAACCCCGGTGTTAAGCCCCATTGAATCGTTCATTAAAATTACTTCCTTTTAATCTTTTTTTCTTTCCTTGACTGATTCCTTTTTGCCGTCAGGAGTAACAATATATGTGTTGTCAAGCTGTGCTGCTAAGTTTCCGATAACACTCTGTCTGTATTCGTTACGGAGTGCAGTCTGTTCAGCTTTTTCCTCATCTGTAAGTCCTGTTGTCTTTGCCTTTCTTGCAAGTTCTGAAATTCTGTTCATCTTTTCGACAGTCATTAAAATACCTCTTTTTTCATAAAACTCGTAAATACAAGTTTACCACAAACCGCCTTATTTTACAAGGCTTTTTTAAAAACAAGTCCAAAAAATTACATAGTTTGTCGTTTGATACAAATTGTGAACGAAAAAATTATTCAGTTTTTATACAAAAACCACTTGACAAACATTTGTTCTCGGGATTATAATTATATTAGAACATTTGTTCGCAAAGGAATTTCGCATTTGCAAAGGGCACGGCAATTGAGAGAGAAAGGGAAATACATTTGAAAGAGGGTTATGTTAATTGAAAAAAATGGTTTGTAATTATAAATCAGACCTTAAAAAAATCGAAGGAAGAATTGCCGAAATAAAACTCAAATTAAATAAAAACGGAGAAAATTACGGCTCACTTAACAGACGACTTGCTGTTTTGCTTGATGAACGTGACGGTCTGAGAATGTCAATTGCAATGATGACAGATTATATAAACGAGGTTGAAAAGAGAAAAGGGGAGGTTGCCTGATGATTAAATACTATGAGAGAAAGAAGTTACCACTTTTTGTTACAGACGGGCTTTTAGCTAATTATGATAAGCATTTAAAAGATAGCGAGGACCTTGATTTTTCGATGATTTATAGGGGGAATTGCAGTGAAATTATAGATAACAGTTTGACAAATACTCAAAAAAGCTATATTATGTTATATTATAATGATAATAAAACAATACCCGAAATCGCAAGGCTTTTCGGAGTAAATAAATCTACTGTTTCACGAACTATAAACAGAGCAAGAAAAAATATTTTTGATGCATTTCCGGCGTATGCAAGCTGATAGGGGGATTTTTGTGAGCGTTAAGACACCTGTTTTTGATTTTGTTAGCGAATATATAAATAAGAATACCACAAGATTTCATATGCCCGGTCATAAGGGGAATTGTGACCATCTGGGGGTTGAAATCCGTGATATTACCGAAATAAAGGGTGCTGATTATCTTTTTGAAGCTGACGGTGTAATCGGAGAAAGCGAAGCTATTTGCTCATCACTTTTTGAAACTGCAAAAACCCTTTATTCAACCGAAGGCTCAAG
>JAFTNX010000033.1 GCA_017451665.1 Oscillospiraceae bacterium
AAATGTACAAAATACCACTTTGTTTTTCGTCATAAAATCAATTGTAATAACTTTTGTAATATGGTATATTGTAATAGAATATGAAAGGGGGATGAGGCTGTGAATAAAAGAATTCTTTTTAATGACAACTGGGAATTTTTCAAGGCTTCAATAGGGGAAGAATACAGCGAGAATTTTAATTGGCAGAAGGTGGATATTCCACACGACTGGCTGATTTATGATACAAACAATCTTTACGAAACTTCAACAGGCTGGTATCGAAAAAAATTCACCTACAAAAAGAGTGAAAACAGAGCGTCAATTTATTTTGACGGGGTTTATATGGACAGCAGGGTTTATGTAAACGGTGCTCTTGCAGGTGAGTGGAAGTATGGTTATTCGCCATTTGAATTTGACATTACAGACCTGCTTTGTGACGGAGAAAACGAAATTTCTGTAAGAGTTGACCACAGAGAACCTAACTCAAGATGGTATTCAGGGGCAGGAATTTTCAGAAATGTGTGGTTTAACGAATACCCACAGTGTCATATTGCGTCGGAGGGCGTGTATATTTCTGCCACAGCTGACGGAATACTCACTGTCACAACGGAGGTTAAAAGACCTAAGGAAAAGACTGTTGAGGGGCTTTCGATAAGACAGCGTGTTTTTGACGGAGAAAATGTCCTTTTTGAATGTGAAAATCCTTGCTGTGCAGTTGATGATATTGCAATAGCTGAAGTTATGAGAGATGAAAATTTCAAATTCAGCGTGAATACCGATACAGTTACTCTTTCAGACATAACCCTCTGGGATATTGAAAATCCGTATCTTTATACCCTTGAAACTGAACTTGTCTGTGACGGGGAAGTTATTCACAGAGTTAAGAATAATTTCGGTTTCAGAAAAATTGAGTTTACAACCGATAAGGGATTTTTCTTGAACGACAGACACGTTAAAATTCACGGTAGCTGTGAACATCACGACCTTGGCTGTCTTGGTGCAGCATTCAACAGGAATGCTATGAAAAGAAAAATGAAAAAGCTTCGTGAAATGGGCGTAAACGCTATAAGAACAAGCCATAATATGCCTGCGAGAGAGCTTTATGACCTTGCAGACGAAATGGGAATGTTAGTTTTGAGCGAAGGCTTTGATATGTGGGAAATGCCAAAAACAAAGTACGACTACGCAAGGTTTTTCAAGGAATGGGTATCAAAAGACGTTACAAACTGGATAAGACGTGACAGAAATCACCCTTGTGTTATCGGCTGGAGCGTGGGAAATGAAATTTATGACACCCACGCAAGCGAAAGAGGGCAGGAGGTTGCGTCACTTTTAAAAACTCTTGTAAGACAGCAGGACTATCGAGAAAACGGATATGTGACAATCGGCTCAAATTATATGCAGTGGGAGAATGCACAGAAGTGTGCTGACATTGTAAAGCTGGCAGGGTATAACTACGCTGAAAGACTTTACGACGAGCATCACCAAAAGCACCCTGACTGGTTTATTTATGGAAGTGAAACTTCGTCGGTTGTCCAGAGCAGAGGAATTTATCATTTCCCTCTTGAAGAAGAAATTCTTTGTGAGGATGATGAACAGTGTTCAGCGCTTGGAAACAGTCACCCGGGCTGGGCTGCAAAAAACACAGAGGCTTGTATTATTCCTGACAGGGACGCAGAATTCTGTGCAGGTCAGTTTATCTGGACAGGATTTGACTATATTGGTGAACCAACACCTTATTCCACAAAAAACAGCTATTTCGGTCAGTATGACACAGCAGGTTTCCCTAAGGACAGCGCTTATATTTTCAGAGCAGAGTGGACTGACTATAAAAAGTCACCTTTTGTGCATATTTTCCCTTACTGGGATTTTATCGAAGGTCAGATTATTGACGTGAGAGTGGTTTCAAACGCACCTGAGGTTGAACTTTTTCTCAATGGAAATTCTGTTGGAAGAAAAACAATCGACCACAAAAAGGGAACTGAACTTTCTCTTAACGTAAAAATCCCTTACGAAAAGGGCGTGCTTGAAGCAGTAGCTTACGACGAAAATGGCGAGGTTATTGCAAGAGATGAAAGACGTTCATTTGGTGACACAAGTGAAATCAGACTTTCACCTGACAAAACTGAACTTGTGGCAGACGGTGAAGATTTGATTTTTGTCGAGATTTCTGCATTTGATAAAGAAGGAAATCACGTTTATAACGCAAACAACAGAGTCTTTGTTGAAGTTACAGGAGCAGGTCGACTTGTGGGACTTGATAACGGGGATTCAACCGATTATGACAACTACAAGACCACATCACGCAGACTGTTTTCGGGAAAACTTCTTGCTGTTATTGGTGCAAAAACTGAGGCTGGCAATATTAAAATCAAGGTTTCCTCACCGACACTTGATGACGCAGAAATGACATTCAAAGCAGTTGCAACTGACAGGGATTTGACGGGCGTAAGCGCAACTGTTGAAAACCATTCTTATGGCGAAAATTACGAAAACGACATTCCTGTAAGAAAGATTGAATTTGTATCTGAAAGCAGAGTTTTTACTGCCGAAAAGGACACAATCACATTCAGAACGGTGGTTTATCCTGAAAACTCCACCTATAAGAATGATATTGATTTCAGACTTACATCTGCTACGGGAATTGACACAAACCTTGCTGAAATCGTAAAAGTTGAAAATGGCGAAATCACAGTAAAATGCAAGGGCGACGGAAAATTCTTTATCAGAGCGTTGTGTAAAAACGGCACCGACAAATACCATATTTTAAACGCTGTTGAGGTGTGTGGCGAGGGACTTGGCGAGGCTACAATAAACCCTTATGAATTTGTTTGTGGTGGACTTTATCACAAGAGTGGTGGCAGGGTTTCAAACGGAATTGAAAGGGGCTTAAGCTTTAATTCAAAGGAAAGCTGGGCGTCTTTTGAGGGGGTTGACTTTGGAAAAATCGGTAGCGACAAGGTTACTGTGCCGATTTTTGCAAACTGCACAACTGCTGTCAAAATCAGATTTTATGACGGCACACCTGAAAATGGTGAGCTGATTGGTGACTTTGTTTACCACGAAAAACCAATCTGGCTTACATACATTCCAAACACATTTACGCTCACCAAAAAGCTCACAGGAATGCACACATTTACTATTGCGTCAGACGACCACTACGACCTTAAGGGCTTTGTTTTTGAAAAGAACGATAAGGAAACTGCTGAAATTATGGCTGTTTCAAATGACAACATTTACGGCGACAGCTTTAACGTTACAGAAGATGCAATTTTAAATATCGGAAACAACGTTACTCTCACATTCGGGGAATTTGATTTTACAGACAAGATGCCAAAGGGTATTGTTGTAAACGGAAAATCACAGCTTCCACTTAACAGTATTCACGTTGTTTTTGAAGGCGAAGAAGAAAAACGTGTGCTTCTGGAATTTGAAAAGGCTGACAGCTACACCGAGAGGGAATTCCCACTTGAGGGGATTTCAGGAAAATGCAAGGTTTCATTTGTATTCCTCCCTGGAAGTGATTTTGACTTTAAGTCATTTAAATTTGTATACTGATAAAAAAACCTCCGTTTTTATAACGGAGATTTTTCGTTGGAAGAAACTTATGAATTTTTCTCAAGATAATTTGTCAGTTCCTTGTTAAAGATGTCAAGTTCATTTTGAATAACTGTCTTGTATTCATTTTTGAGCTTAGCCCATGTTGTCTGTTCGTTTGTTTCATAGTCAAACTTACATACTGAATTGTAAACGTAGTTGATTACAGCTTCCTTGGTTTCATTCTGTGCAGCATCGTTGTTTGAGAGCATATCTGTGAGACCGTAGCTGAGGTCGTATACTCTGTTGAATTCGTCGCTTAAAAGAACGTTATTTACAAGGTCATAGTCTTCTTCTGACCAGTAAGGGTTGTTAAGGAAGAATTTATCCTTGTTAGCCTGCTTGTAGCTTTCGTCTGTGTTTACAATCTTGGCACATTCAAGCCAGCACTTCATAGCATCAGACTTTGTTGAGCCCTTAACCCACATATATGCTGATGGTGAAACTGAAATGTAGTGTTCGTCAGCGTTAGGGTCTCTTGGCATTGGCACCTTTCTCCAGTTGTCGCCTTCCTTAGGAGTGTGAGTATCAATAGATGCCCATGTACCCATAGCGTAGAAGAGAATGTTCTGCTTGAAAGCACTTTCTGCGTCACCAATCCAACCACCAATATAAAGCTCATCCTTAGCAAGCTCATACATAAAGTTTTCTGCTCTTTCGATGTCAGGGTCTTCAATATTTGAAACGAAAAGTCCTGTTTCTTCATCTCTTGAAACAAGAGTTTTGCCTGTTGTATAAACGAGATGTGACTGAATCCAACCGTTGATTCCGTAGTGTGGAGTTTCCTCATCGCCGAGGTTTACCCATTCTCTCATAATGTCCTCAAAGGTTTCCCAAGTCCATTCGTTTTCCAAAAAAAGCTCATAAGGGTCGTCAAGACCGTAAGTATCAATAATATTCTTGTCGTATGTAATTACTGACTGTGCTTCAAATGAAATAGGTGCAACGTAGTGCTTGTCGCCAAGTGTAAAGATTTCTGCATAGTCCTTAACGTCACTCCACAAAGCTGTGTCAAAATCAACAAGTTCGTCGATAGGCTGGAACATATCCTTGATACAGGTGTTAGGGAAGTTGTTTTCAAACCAGAACATATCAGGATAGTCACCTGAAAGTACAAGTTCAGCAAGCTTGTCAAACTTTGTGAGAGAAGTTGTTCTGATGTACTTGATTGAGCCACCGTACGCTTCAAAAAGCTGAAGGTCAGCTCTCTTTTCAGCACTGCCCTTTGCAGGGTTGATGTCAAAGTATGAAAGCCATTCGATTTCTGTTTCAGCGCCCTCAGGAATACCTGTGATAGTAAGTGCGTCAGGGTCGCTTCCGTCAGAAGGCGCAGGTGTTGTTACTTTGATTTCTTCTTTGCCAACAAAAGCAGTAGTTGTTTTTTTCTTTTCGTCGTCCTTACCACACCCTACAACACTAAAACAGCAGGCAACAGCAAGAATTGTGGCAAGAAGTCTTTTTGCTCTTTTCATATATACCCTCCTTGAATACGTTTACATGGATTTTGTGATTTAATTATACAAATAAAAATTCCTTTTGTAAATAACAATATAAGCATATTTTAGTGACCTTTTGTGCAAATATGTTTTTCTTTACAAATTTTAAAAAATGTGGTATATTAAATAAGTAATCGTAAGAAAGAAGGAAAAGCGTATGAAAACAGGTCTTATTATGGAAGGCGGCGGTATGCGTGGAATGTTTACTGCCGGTGTTATTGATGTTTTAATGGAAAATGGTATTGAATTTGACGGTGCTATCGGCGTTTCGGCAGGGGCTTGCTTTGGTTGTAACTACAAGTCACGCCAGCCGGGAAGAGCAATAAGATACAACACAGAATATTGTCGTGACAAGCGTTATTGCAGTCTATGGTCGTGGATTTTTACAGGTGATATTTTTGGTGCAGATTTCTGTTACCGTGAAATTCCTGATGAGCTTGACCTTTTTGATACTGACGCATTTCTGAGTAACCCTATGGAATTTTATGTTGTGTGTACTGATGTTGAAACAGGAAAAGCACTTTATTATCGTTGTAATGACGGCAAAAAGCGTGACGTTAAATTCATAAGAGCGTCTGCGTCTATGCCACTTGCATCAAGAATTGTTAAAATCGGAAAGTATAAGCTTCTTGACGGTGGAGTTGCTGACTCTGTGCCTTTGAAGTATTTTGAAAAAAAGGGCTTTGACAGAAATGTTGTTGTTCTGACACGACCTGACGATTATGTAAAAGGCCCTAACAAGCTTATGCCACTTATAAGAGTTGTACTTAAAAAATACCCGAAAATCGTTGAGGCTATGGAAATGCGTCACGAAATGTATAACGAAACTATCGAGTATATAAAGGCAAAGGAAAAAGCCGGGGAAATCCTTGTTATCCGTCCTGACAGCGACGTGGGAATCAAGCAGATTGAAAAAAATCCTGACGAGCTTATGAGAGTTTATGAAATGGGACGTGAACACGCTGAAAGACAG
>JAFTNX010000034.1 GCA_017451665.1 Oscillospiraceae bacterium
CTTAAAGCTTGCACAGGAAATTAACAGACTTGCTTTGAAGAATAACAAGGTAATGGATATTCTTGTTGAAATCAATATCGGTGGAGAATCTACAAAAAGTGGTATTGATAAACTTCAGGTTATTGACCTTGTTGAGAATATTTCACAGCTTAAAAATGTTAAAATCAAAGGACTTATGACAATTCCACCACCAATGTGTAGTGAAAATGTCTTTGATGAAATGCATGGTATTTTTCTTGATTTAAAAGATAGAAAAATCAGCAATGTTAATATGGATATTCTTTCTATGGGAATGTCCTCAGATTATGAAACTGCTATAAAGCATGGTTCTAATCTTGTCAGAATAGGAACAAAGCTCTTCGGAGCAAGAAATTATATGGAGGTTACTTAACATGGGATTTATTGACGGTATCAAGAGAGTTTTTGTTGGAGAAGAAGAGGAAGATGAAGAAATGACTCCAATTTATGATAACGACGACGATGCAGACGTTGTTTCAAGAGATAGAAGAAACAGAGAAGTGAAGATTGCTGCTACAACAACACTTCAGATTGTACTTGCAAGACCAACTGACTATTCAGAAGTTAAGTCAATCGGTGACGACCTTAACGACCAGAAGACAGTTCTTCTTAACTTAGAAACTGTTAAGCCTGAAGATGCTAAGAGAATTCTTGACTTCCTTTCAGGTGTTGCTTATGCAAATGGCGCTGACATTAAGATGATGGCTCAGAAGACATTCGCTATTATGCCAAGAAACGTAGGCTTCAGCGGTGTAGACCTTATGAGTGAACTCGAAAGCAACGGTTATAGCTTCTAATGAAGTTTAATTTATTCGGAATAAAACTTTCTGAAGAAGACAATATACTTTTAAGAAGTGTTGCCGATAAAATTACTCTTGCAGAAAAACATTTCTCTCCTAAGTTTACTTTTTTTCTCGACGAAAGACAAAGCGAACTTGTTGAAATGATTTTCAAAAATTCCGGATTTGATAATTATGTGCTATATGGTGGATATGACAATGCTAAAAGAAAAATTCTTGCTGTCACTCCGCCTTATAGTTATGCAAATTTGACTGATTTCCCTTTGAAAGCTGTTACGTTTTCTTATAGGAATGTTGATAGTATTTCTCACAGAGATATTTTAGGTAGCCTTATGGCGCTGAATATCGAAAGAAAAACTGTTGGAGATATTCTTGTAGGAGAAGGGAAAAGCGTTGTTTTTCTCTATGATACAGTTATTGATGATGTTTTGTTTGGAATTAAAAAGATTGGCAGAATAGGCGTTAAAGTTTATGAGAGTTTTGATGAAGAAATCATTCCAGAAGAGAAATTCAAGGAAATTTCCGGAACTATTGCCTCTTTAAGACTCGACTGCTTGCTTAGTCTTGCTTTAAAAATCAGCAGGGAAAAGGCTGCAAATCTTATAAAAAAGAACGGCGTTGTGGTTAACTGTCAGGAACAGTTTTCAATAAGCTATGAAATGAAAGAAAATGATAAATTCTCAATAAAAGGATTTGGGAAATTTGTTTTTTCTTCAATAAATGGCACTTCAAAAAAGGATAGAATTCATATTACAATAAAAAAGTATATTTAGGAGGACGATTAAAATGATGAATCCAAGAGATATCAAGGATGCAAGCTCTAAATTTGAAAAAGCTACCTTTGGTTATAAGCAGGAAATGGTTGACGAATTCCTTAAGAAGGTTGCTGATTCTTATGCTGATGCACTGAGAACAAGCCAGGAAAACGAAGCTAAAATTATTAAGCTTGTTGAAAAGATAAATGAATACAGAGAAGACGAAGAAGCTATTAAGCAGACTCTTCTTACAGCACAGAAATCTGCTAATCAGATTGTTGCTAACGCTAAGGCTGAGGCTGAAAAGCTCATTAACGACGCTAAGATTGAACATGCTCAGCTTATCGAAAAGAACAACCTTGAAACTGAAAGAATTATCAACGAAAACAACGAGCGTTGTGAAAAACTTATCAAGGAAACTGCTGACAGAACTGAACAGAAGCTTGCTGCAATCAAGCTCCAGCACGAAAATGCTAAGGATAACCTTGATAAGATGAAGATTGAAGTTACTAAGTTCAAGGCACAGCTTGTTGAAATGTACAATAAGCAGCTTGAACTCATTGCTGACCTTCCAGAGCTCACTGAAGAAGAAATTCAGGCAGCTATCAAGGAAAAGACTGCAAGACTTAACGCTGCTAAGGCTCCTGTTATCAAGGAAATCCCGGTTGAACAGCCAGCTGTTGAACCAGTTGTAAAAGAAGCTGTTGCAAGTAAGGAAGAGCTTGGATTCTCAGATACATATAAAAACGAATTCGGTAACTTGAAATTCGGAAAGAATAACTAATTTTTCGGAGTAGATAATGATTATTTTATCCGTGATTTTAATAATCGCAATGATTGGAATCGACCAGATTACTAAACTGCTTGTTATAAAATTCATCGAGCTGGACGAGATTATAAACGTAATCAAGTTCGGCTCTCACGAAATTTTCAGCCTGACACATGTAAGAAATAAGGGTGCTGCATGGAGTTCTTTCTCATCAAAGACTACCATGCTCACAATTATTACTTTAATTCTTATAGTTGGTCTGTTGCTTTTGCTTTTTGTTAAACCGCTTCAGAAAAAGCTGATTAACAGGGAAGTAAACGTAGCCGAGGTTGTTTCATTTTCTCTTATAATTTCAGGAGGAATTGGTAACCTTATTGACAGAATCAGACTTAAAGAGGTTGTTGACTTTATCAAGGCTGACTTTATTAATTTCCCAATTTTTAACTTTGCAGATATTTGTGTGGTAATCGGTTGTTTCCTTTTTATTATTGATATTTTGGTTTCAGACGCTAAAGAAAACCGTAAAAAGAGAGCTAATTCGGAGAAAACTGATGAACAGATTTGAGCTTTTGGTTACAAATGAATTTGAAAATACAAGAGTAGACAAGTTTATTTCTGACAATTGTGAAGAATTAACTCGTTCATCGGTACAGAAACTTATTGAAAGCAATTGTGTTTTTGTAAACAAGAAAGTAGTTTCAAAAAATTATAAACTCAAAGTAAATGATTTTGTGGAATTTGATATTCCTGAGCCAACTTTATTGGAGGCAGTACCACAGAATATTCCTGTTGATATTGTTTACGAAGACGACGATTTGCTTATTGTAAACAAGCCAAAAGGAATGGTAGTTCATCCTGCCGCAGGAAATCCTGACAGCATGCTTGTTAACGCTTTGCTTTATCATTGTGAAGGAAAACTTTCTTCCATAAACGGAGTTATAAGACCTGGAATTGTCCACAGAATTGACAAGCTGACAAGCGGACTTTTAATTGTTTGCAAGAATGATGTTTCTCATAATTTTATAGCTGAACAAATCAAAGAACACAGTTTTACAAGAGAATATTTTGCTATAAATTGTGGGCGTTTTAAAGAATATAAAGGCACTATAGATGCTCCTATCGGGCGAGATAAATTTGACAGAAAAAAGATGTGTGTTACACAGCAGAATTCCAAAAACGCTGTCACTCATTATGAAGTTCTGGAAGAGTTTAGCGGCTACACATTGACTAAATTTACCCTTGAAACAGGGCGAACTCACCAAATCAGAGTTCATTCGGCTTATGTGGGGCATCCTGTTTTGGGTGATGATGTTTATGGCAAGGCTTTCAAAGGAATTGAAGGTCAGTGCCTGCACGCTAAAAAGGTCGGTTTTATTCATCCGACTACAAAAGAGTATATGGAATTCGACAGCGAGCTACCTGAATATTTTAATATAATTTTAAATAAAATCAAATGAGGAAATTATGTTTAAAGACATTTCTAAAGTAATTTTTATAACAGATATGGACGGAACTTTTCTTCCGACCAATAAAATCCCTTCAAAGAAAAATCTTGAAGCTGTAAAGAAGTTTCAGTCACTTGGTGGTAGATTTTCAATTGCCACAGGCAGAGGATTACAGGCTGCACAGCAGTATTTTGAAAGCTTTACAGTTGATTTTCCTATCGTTTTGTGTAACGGTGGTATGATTTACGACCTTAATGAGAAAAAATCTTTGTATGATGTATTTCTTCCTGAATTTTCAAAGGAATATGCACAGGATATTTTTGATAAATTCCAGTCGGTCGGTGGGGAAGTTCTGACGATTGACCACGTAAATGTTCCGAGATACACCGAAACAGAAGTGCGTCACGTTAAAATCTGTAAGGTTGTGCCTAACGTTGTTGAGTCACTTGATGATATTGCTGACGGCTGGTACAAAGTGCTTTTCTGTGACACAATTGAAAATATCGACAAGGTTATTGATTATGTTGAGTCTAAGGATTTTGGTGGCGTTGATTTTGTGAGAAGCGCACCTATCTATTATGAAATGTTGCCACTTGATATTTCAAAGGGCTCGGCAGTTAAAAAGATGCGTGAGCTTTGTGACATTGATGACTGTGTGATAGTTGCAGCAGGAGATTTTAATAATGATATTGAAATGCTCAAGGTAGCCGACTTTTCATTCTGTCCGTCAAATTCTACTGACGCCGTTAAAGCAGTTTGTGATGTTGTTTTGGAAAATTCTTGCGACGAAGATGCTATCGCTGCCGCAATTGAATATATTTTATCAAAGTCAAATAATTCATCGGAGGTATAAATATGGACGCTACAATCAAAAAACAGCTTGAAATTACAGCCTGCAAAATCCGTATGGGTATTATAGAAGGCGTTTTCAACGCTAAATCTGGTCATCCGGGTGGCTCACTTTCAATCGCTGACACAATGACCTACCTTTATTTTAACAAAATGGAGGTATACCCAGACAATCCTAATTTTGAAGACAGAGACAGACTTGTTCTTTCAAAAGGACATTGTGCTCCTGCACTTTATTCTACACTTGCGCAGAGAGGATTTTTCAGCACAGAAGAGCTTAAATCACTTCGTCATATTGGTGCAATGCTTCAGGGACACCCTTGCATTCACATTCCAGGTGTAGATATGTCATCAGGTTCACTTGGACAGGGAATTTCTGTTGCTTGTGGTATGGCACTTTCCGGAAAGCTTTCAAACAAGTCATACAAGGTTTACTCAATTCTCGGTGACGGAGAAATTGAAGAAGGTCAGGTTTGGGAAGCTGCAATGTTTGCTGCTCATTATAAGCTTGACAATCTCGTAGCTATCGTTGATAACAACGGACTTCAGATTGACGGCAGAATTGAAGATGTATGCTCACCATATCCAATTGTTGATAAATTCAAGGCTTTTGGCTGGCATGTAATTGAAATGGACGCTCACGATTTTGATGATATTGAAAGAGCATTCAACGAAGCTGAAACAGTTATGAATCAGCCTGTTGCTATTATCCAGAAAAGCACAAAGGGTAAGGGCGTTTCTTATATGGAAAACAACGTAAACTGGCACGGTGCTGCTCCAAACGCTGAACAGTATGAGCAGGCAATGGCAGAACTTAAAAATACTTTAGAAGGCTTGGAGGGTTAATTTATGGCTGACGTAATCAAAAAGGCTACAAGAGAAAGCTATGGTGAAGCTCTTGCTGAGCTTGGTGATAAGTATGAAAATCTCTATGTTCTTGACGCAGACCTTGCTGCTGCTACAAAGACAGGCATTTTCAAGAAGAAATTCCTGGAAAGATTTTTTGACTGTGGTATCGCAGAAGCAAATATGATGGGTGTTGCTGCCGGTCTTGCTGCAACAGGTAAAATTCCTTTTGCATCAACATTTGCAATGTTTGCTGCTGGCAGAGCTTATGAAATCGTAAGAAACTCAATCGGTTATCCACACCTTAATGTTAAAATCGGTGCTACACACGCTGGTATTTCAGTTGGTGAAGACGGTGCTACACATCAGTGTAACGAAGATATTGCTCTTATGAGAACAATTCCAGGAATGACAATTATCAATCCTGCTGACGACGTTGAAGCTAAGGCTGCTGTTGAAGCTGCTATTCTTCACAATGGTCCTGTTTATATGAGATTTGGAAGACTTGCTGCTCCTGTTATCAACGATAAGGAAACTTATAAGTTTGAACTCGGCAAGGGAATTAAGCTCAGAGACGGTAAGGATATTACTATTGTAGCTACCGGTCTTATGGTAGCTGAAGCTGTTGAAGCTGCTAAGACACTTGCAGAAGAAGGAATTGACGCAAGAGTAATTAACATTCACACAATCAAGCCTATTGATAAAGATATTATTGTCGAAGCTGCTAAGGAAACAGGCGCAATCGTTACTGTTGAAGAACACAGCGTAATCGGTGGACTTGGCTCAGCTGTATGTGATGTTCTTGCTGAAAACTATCCTGCTAAGGTTACAAAAATCGGCGTTAACGACGAATACGGTTATTCAGGACCTGCTGTTGACCTCTTGAAGAAGTTTGGTCTTTGTGCATCAAACATCGTTGACACAGTTAAAAAGGTTCTTAATAAGTAAAAAAGCATCAGGCTGTAAACTTTGTTTTACAGCCTTTTTGTGTTTAA
The DNA here is from genome assembly GCA_017451665.1 of Oscillospiraceae bacterium. Classification (GTDB taxonomy): domain Bacteria; phylum Bacillota; class Clostridia; order Oscillospirales; family Ruminococcaceae; genus JAAZZIT01. The sequence goes on from JAFTNX010000034.1 coordinate 6,478, forward strand.
ATTAACCATTTTCTTTTGTTTTGAATATAATTTAAAAACGGATAAAAGGAATGGTTATGTGGTGAATTTCAGAAAAAAATACGCAAACAGAATAATTTTTGCTGGTCTTGTGCTGATAATTCTAATGTGCATTTTGCTTGTTTTTCTAAATAATGCAATTAAGGAGCACTACGAAGAAATAGCTTCGCAAGAGGGAATTAAAATCTCCTCAAAAATAATGAGCAACTGTATTTCTGATATTATTTCTTCCCAGAATTATAAAATTGACAGCATTATAAAAGTCGTTTATGGGAATGACGATGAGATAATTTCCATTGAAACTGACGCAGGCATGGTAAATGAAATTCAGCTTGAAATTTTGCAGAGAGTAAATTCAAGGCTATCAGATACCAAAAGCAACAGCTCGGAAATTCCGATAGGCACACTTACAGACCTGCCGTTTCTTGTAGGTGAGGGGCCCGATATTTCTGTTAAATACTCACAGCAGGGGTCTGCAACTGTTGAACTTACAAGCGAATTTAATTCGGCAGGATTAAACCAGACTGTTCACAGACTTTATGCCCACGTTGAAACTAAAATTTACAGCGTTTCACCTATAAAATCTGACATAACAGAGTTTTCTTTTGACTATTTACTGTCGGAAACGGTCATTGTAGGTGATGTTCCAGAAAGAATTACCACAAATTGATGGAAATATCTTAATTTTTTGTTAAAAAGGGTAGCGTAAACTATACATTTTATGCTATAATATATGTGTATGTTTTAAGAAAGGAATTGCAGGATTTATGTTGAATTCCGAAGATGCAAAAAAGCAAATTGATGAGCTTGTGGAAACATTAAATTACCACAGCCACAGATATTATGTTCTTGATAATCCGGAAATTTCTGACTATGATTATGATATGATGCAGAATAAGCTTAAAGAGCTTGAAGCTGAGTTTCCGCAGTTTATAAGAAACGATTCGCCTACACAAAGAGTGGGCGGCGAAGCTGTTTCTACTTTTGAAAAGGTAACTCACAAGGTTCAGATGGGTAGCTTGTCTGACGTATTTTCATTTTCACAGGTTGAGGATTTTGTTAACAAGACAAATGAAAATGTAATTGCTCCTGAATTTGTCGTTGAGCCAAAGATTGACGGACTCTCTGTTTCACTTGAATATGTATACGGTGAATTTGTCAGAGGCTCTACACGAGGCGACGGCTTTATCGGCGAAGATGTTACAACAAATATAAAGACTATTCTTTCGGTCCCTATGAAGCTTAAAGAGACTGTGCCTTTTCTTGAAGTAAGAGGCGAGGTATATATGCCTAGAAATGTCTTTTTAAAACTTGTTGACGAGCAGGAACAAAATGGTGAACAGCCATTTAAAAACCCGAGAAATGCTGCTGCCGGCTCATTAAGACAAAAAGATTCAAACGTAACTGCAAAGAGAAAGCTTGACATATTCGTATTCAACATTCAGCAGATTGAGGGCAGGGAACTTAATTCTCATAAGGAATCACTTGACTTTCTTAAAAAAATGGGATTTAAGGTTGTTCCTGACTATCTGAGAGTTTCAGAATACAAGGATATTGAAAACAGAATTAACGAAATAGGTAAAATCAGATTTGATTTGCCGTATGACATAGATGGCGTTGTAATCAAGGTTGACGACTTTATTCAGAGAGAACAGCTTGGTTCAACAGCTAAAACACCAAGATGGGCTGTTGCTTATAAATTCCCACCGGAAGAAAAAGAAACTGTTCTTAAAGAGATTGAGCTTAAAGTAGGAAGAACTGGTGCTATTACTCCTGTTGCTATTTTTGAGCCGATTTTACTTGCTGGAACAAGCGTTTCAAGAGCAACACTCCATAATCAGGATTTTATAAACGAAAAACAGATTTCAATAGGCGACACAATTATTGTTAGAAAAGCAGGGGACATCATTCCTGAAGTGCTTGCTGTTTCTAAAAAAGGCGAAAACAGTGAAGTATTCACACTTCCTGATAAGTGTCCTGTATGTGGTTGCGAAGTAGTTAAATCTGATGAAGAAGCTGCAATTCGCTGTCCTAACGTCAGCTGTCCTGCACAGATATTCAGAAGTATTGTTCATTTTGCATCAAAAGGCGCTATGAATATTGACGGACTTGGCCCTGCAATTGTTCAGACACTTCTTGACAACAATCTTATTAAATCTGTTGCTGACCTTTATGAGCTTGACGCTGATACTTTGATGCAGCTTGATAATTTCAAGGAAAAATCAGCTAATAATCTTGTAAACGCAATAAGAAATTCAAAAAACAACACCCTTGACCGACTTGTATTTGGTCTTGGTGTTAGGAATATCGGACAGGCTTCTGCAAAGCTCTTGTGCGAAAAATTCGGAACGCTTGAAAACATTATGAATGCTGATGCGTCGGAAATTTCTGAAATTGAAGGTTTCGGCGACGTTATGACCGAAAGTGTTGTAAAGGCGTTCAGGGAAGAGCATATGAAAGAGCTTGTGGAAAAACTGACCTCTTACGGTATCAATACCACTTTTGACAAGCAGATTAACGATAATCGTTTTGAAGGACTTACTTTTGTTCTTACAGGAACTTTGCCTACACTTAAACGTGACGAAGCAAAAGCGATTATTGAAAGCTTTGGCGGAAAAGCAAGTGGCTCTGTTTCCAAAAAGACAAGCTATGTTTTAGCTGGTGAAGAGGCGGGCAGCAAGCTTGACAAGGCAGAACAGCTTGGAATTAAGATAATTTCA
>JAFTNX010000035.1 GCA_017451665.1 Oscillospiraceae bacterium
GCGTACTTGTTTGTAAGTACAGTTCCCATAGCAGCCATAACTGCAGGAGAAACAATATTTTCACTGGCAATAAGTTCGAGGTTTCTTCTCTGTCTTGCAAGTTCAGACTGAAGAGCTTCCCCTACTTCCTTATCGCACTGTTCAACAAAACCAATAGTATCCATCATTTCCATTTTTAGTGACTCCTTTATATAAAATATACAAATACATTATAACTTATTTTGAAAAGTTTTTCAAGGGGTTTTTGAGAAATATTGAGAATATATGATAAAATTTTCAATTAAGTTAAATTTCAAAGAAACCCATTGTAAAAACTATAATTTTATGTTATAATTAATAAGATATTTGAAAATACGGAGGTAAAACTATGCCTATTATTATACCAGACAATCTACCTGCATTTTCTGCCCTTGAAAAAGAAAAGATTTTTGCTATTCCAAACGACAGGGCTTTTCATCAGGACATCAGACCACTTAAAATCGCAATTGTTAATCTTATGCCAGATAAAATCGTTACTGAAACACAGCTTTTAAGACTTCTCAGTAACACCCCACTCCACGTTGAAATCGACCTTGTTCAGATGAATCACGTTTCAAAAAACACACCACAGGAGCATATGCTTGCGTTTTATAAATCCTTTGATGAAGTCAAAGATAACAGATACGACGGCGTAATCATCACAGGTGCACCGGTTGAACTTCTTGAATTTGAAGAGGTTGACTACTGGAATGAGCTTTGTGAAGTTTTTGAATGGACAAAAACCAATGTTTTCTCAACAATTCATATCTGTTGGGGAGCTCAGGCAGGTCTTCACTATCATTACGGTGTACCTAAGTACACTCTTGATAAAAAGATGTTCGGAAACTTCAAGCATCACATTCTCCACCCAGAAAACACCCTGTTAAAGGGATTTGGCGACGTATTCCACTGCCCTCATTCAAGACATACAGAAGTCCGTAGTGAAGATATCAGAAAGGTCAGCGACCTTACAATTGTTGCTGAATCCTACGAAGCAGGCGTACACGTTGTATGTGATAAGACAGAAAGACAGTTCTTCCTTCTCGGACATTGGGAATACGACAGAGAAACTCTTGCAAAGGAATATTTCAGAGATGTTCACAAGGGCCTTGACATTGAAATCCCTTACAACTACTTCCCTAACGGAAATCCTGACAACACCCCTGTTTTCAACTGGAGTTGTAGCGCAAATCTTATGTATGCAAACTGGCTTAACTATTGCGTATATCAAAGAACACCATACGACCTCAACAACATTGAAAAGCTTGAAATCAACTAATACAAAAAGCGATGCAGAAAAAAACTGCATCGCTTAATTTTTTTATTCTGAAATTTTAGTAAGCTTGCCAACCTTCTTGAGTCTTTCGATGAGAGGCGGCTTGCCTTCGTTGATTACTTCAGCTGTAATTGTGATTGAAGCAATATCATCTTCTGATGGTGCGTCAAACATAAGCTGCATAAGAACGCCTTCAAATACTGAACGAAGTCCTCTTGCACCTGTATTCTGCTTGATAGCCTTTTCAGCAATAGCCTGCTTGGCTTCATCAGTGATAACAAGCTCAATGTCATCAAGCTTAAACAACTTCTTGTACTGCTTGATAAGAGCATTCTTAGGTTCAGAAAGAATTCTTACAAGTGAATCAACATCAAGATTTTCAAGTACAGAAATTACAGGAAGTCTACCAACAAGTTCAGGTACAAGACCAAACTTTACAAGGTCCTCCGGTAAAACATTCTTGAAAATATCCTTAGTATCGTCCTTTGACTTGATTGTACCACCAAAACCGATTGTTGAAGAATCAGTTCTCTTCTGAATTACCTTTTCAAGTCCGTCAAAAGCACCACCACAGATAAAGAGGATATTCTTGGTATCAATCTGAATAAATTCCTGATGTGGATGCTTTCTTCCACCCTGTGGAGGAACGTTTGATACGGTACCTTCAATAATCTTAAGAAGTGCCTGCTGAACGCCTTCACCACTTACGTCACGAGTGATTGAAGTGTTTTCTGACTTTCTTGAAATCTTATCAATTTCGTCAATATAAATGATACCTTTTTGAGCAGCTTCAACATCATAATCAGCAGCCTGAATAAGTCTTGTAAGCACGTTTTCAACGTCGTCACCTACATAACCTGCTTCAGTAAGAGTTGTTGCGTCAGCAATTGCAAAAGGTACATTAAGCATCTTAGCAAGTGTCTGTGCAAGGAAAGTTTTACCTGTACCAGTAGGGCCTACAAGCAAAACATTACTCTTCTGAATTTCAATGTCATTTTCTTCATCAGAAAGGTTCATAATACGCTTATAGTGGTTATAAACCGAAACAGCAAGTGTTACCTTTGCGTAATCCTGTCCGATAACATACTCATCAAGAACCTCCTTGATTTCACGAGGCTTCATAAGAGTAAGCTGTTTTTTATCATTTTTGTCATTTTTGTTTTTTGGTGCAGCATTTCTGCCCGGCACAACGTTCTGCTGTTCGAGAATATCATAGCAATACAAAACACAATCGTCGCAGATGTGCACGCTGCCAGCTGAAAACATATTTTTGACCTTGTTTTCAGGCTTACCACAGAAACTGCATCTCTTTATAGGTTCGTTAGCCATAATATCAATTCCTATCTGTGTTTAATTACTTTGTCAATGAGTCCGTATTCAAGAGCTTCTTGAGCTGTCATAAAGTTATCTCTTTCAGTGTCAATTGCAATCTGTTCAATTGGCTTTCCTGTATTTTCAGCAAGAATTGCATTGAGCTTTTCTCTAGTGCGTACAAGATGGTCTGAACGGATTTTAATATCTGTGCACTGACCACTGAGGCCACCTGAAATAAGTGGCTGGTGAATCATAATTTCGCTGTTTGGAAGAGCAAATCTCTTGCCCTTTGTGCCACTTGAAAGCAAAAATGCACCCATTGAAGCAGCCATACCCATACAAATTGTTGAAACATCACACTTGATATACTGAATTGTGTCATAAATTGCCATTCCTGCAGTAACAGAACCGCCAGGGCTGTTGATATAAATATCAATATCCTTTTCAGGGTCCTGACCTTCAAGATACAAAAGCTGTGCAACCACAAGGCTTGCAGTTGTATCGTTGATTTCATCAGAAAGCATAATAATTCTGTCGTTTAAAAGTCTTGAATAAATATCGTAACTTCTTTCGCCTCTGCTTGTCTGTTCAACAACATAAGGTACCAATGCCATAATTGTTTCCTCCTACCATAGTAAAAAATCGACAAATTTCTATTTTTCATTTTGCGAAATTCGCCCGCTAAAAGCGAGCGAATAATCATACATATTACTTAACTACTGCGCTATCCTTAACAAAGTCAGCAGCCTTAGCTACGAGAAGGTCCTTCTTTACATCTTCATTTGTAATGAGTTCCTTAATCTTAGCAACTTCCATGCCGTACATTTCAGACATTCTTGTGATTTCTGCTTCAACATCTTCGTCAGAAACTTCAAGCTTTTCAACTTCAGCAATCTTTTCAAGAGCAAGACGGAGCTTAACCTGCTTTTCAGCCTGTTCTCTGTAAGTTGTCTGAATTGATTCGATTGTCTGGTTTGTAAACTGCATATACATTTCAAGTGAAATACCCTGTGGAGCAAGTCTCTGTTCGAGGTCCTGAATCATTTCAGCAACTCTTCTTTCGTACATAACTTCAGGAATTTCAGCTTCCATATTTTCAACAACCTTGTCAAATACAGCGCCTTCGAAGTTGTTCTGAGCTGTCTTTTCAGCAGCATCTTCAAGTCTCTTCTTGATGTCAGCCTTGAGGTCGTCAACTGTATCAAATTCAGTTGTATCCTTTACAAATTCATCATCAAGCTCTGGAAGTTCCTTAGCCTTGATTTCGTGGAGCTTAATCTTGAATACTACTGGAGCACCCTTAAGGTCTTCTACACCGTAGTCTTCTGGGAATGAAACGTTGATATCAAATTCTTCGCCGATTGAGTGACCAGCAACCTGCTCTTCAAAACCAGGAATGAACTGACCGCTACCAAGTGAAAGTGTGAACTTTTCAGCCTTACCGCCGTCAAATGCAACGTTATCCTTAAAGCCTTCAAAGTCGATAACAACGTCGTCACCCATCTGAGCAGCTCTGTCATCAACGTTGATAATTCTCATACCCTTCTGTCTGAGCTTATCAACTTCAGCATTGATTTCGTCTTCAGTGATTTCTCTTACACTCTTTTCAGCTTCAACGCCCTTGTAATCCTTAACTGCAACTTCTGGCTTAGTTGTGCACTTAGCCTTCATTGCAACACCGTTTTCCTTGTCACAAGCAGTAACTTCAACTTCTGGCTGGCAAACGAGTTCAAGGTTAGCTTCTTCAACAGCGCCACCAACAGCTTCACCGTAAAGAAGGTTTACAGCGTCTTCATAGAAGCAGTTTTCGCCGTATGTCTTTTCAATAACCTTTCTTGGTGCCTTACCCTTTCTGAAACCAGGTTCATCAATCTTGGACTTTGACTTAAGATAAGCTTTCTGAAGAGCTTCTTCAAACTTTTCAGCAGAAATCTCTATCTCCAATTCATAAGTATTTGCATCAATTTTGTTAGTTGTCTTAAGACTCATTTTTTATTCCTCCAAAATAAATAATATATCTTTGCTA
>JAFTNX010000036.1 GCA_017451665.1 Oscillospiraceae bacterium
GTGTACGAGGTCCATAGGCAATATTGTCGTAAATGCTCATAGGAAAAGGGTTAGGCTTCTGAAATACCATTCCTATCTCATGACGAAGCTCGTTTACATCAACATTACTGTCATAGATATTCTGTCCGTTATAGCAGACCTCACCTGTGATTTTAACAGAAGGTATAAGGTCGTTCATTCTGTTCAAGGTCTTGAGAAAAGTGGATTTTCCACAGCCTGACGGCCCGATAAAGGCAGTAATACTTTTTTCGGGAATAGTAATATTCACGTTTTTAAGTGCCTGTGTCTGGTCATACCACAAATTCAGGTCTTTTGCTGTCATTATATCGCTCATTGTATCATTCCTTTCGGTTAAAGCTCACGCTTTTTTGCAAAATATCTGCTCACAAGGGTTGCAGAGAAATTTATCAGAAGTGTTAAAATCATAAGTATTGCAGCTATCGCAAAGGCAACTCCGAACTCGCCCTGCTCCTTTGCGTAAACATAAAGTGCAACAGTAAGAGTTGCTCCCGGAGAGGTAAGCCCCTCGAAGATTCCATTCAGAGCGTGAGCAAAGCCTGCTGTAAAAAGAAGTGCTGCTGACTCGCCTAAAATTCGTCCTATTGACAGGATACAGCCTGTGATAACTCCGTTAACACATCCAGGAAGTACCACAGTTCTTATTACTCTCCATTTCCCAGCACCGAGTCCGAATGCACCGTCACGGTAGCTTTGTGGAACAGTTTTAAGGCTCTCCTGAGTGGTACGCATTACTGTTGGTAAATTCATAATAACAAGTGTCAGTGAGCCTGCTAACAGCGAGGTTTTAAATCCCAAAAACTGACAGAAAAACAACATTCCCACAAGTCCGTAAATGATGGATGGGATACCCGAAAGTGTTTCGGCTGCATATTCGATAACACCTACAAGCTTTTTGTTTTTTGCATATTCTGTAAGATAAATGGCTGCACCCACACCAAGAGGAATAACAAAGACAAGCGTTGCAATTACAATATAAAGAGTGTTTAGAATATCGGGGAGAATACCTATCTTTCCACTTATGTAGCTTGGCTTTGTGGATAAAAGCTCCCACGAGATATGAGGAATACCCTTGATAAAAACATATACCACAAGGAATATGACAAGTGTCGCAGTAAGGCCTGTGGAAATATACATTGCAACTTTCATAGTGCCTATGTAGGCTTTTCTTTTTTTGTTTAGCATTAGTCTTTCTCCTTTTTCAAGAAAAAGTTAAGCGTTGCGTTTATAAGCATAATAAACAGAAACAGTACAAGTGCTATTGAGAAAAGTGCCTGTTGCTGAAGTCCGCTTGAATATGACATTTCGCTTGCAACAGCAGTTGTGAGAAAACGCACACTCTGGAAAAGTGACGGCATATTCGGAACATTTCCCGATACCATCATAACAGCCATAGCTTCGCCGATTGCACGTCCCACACCAAGCACAACAGCAGCTGCAATACCACTTTTGGCAGCAGGTACGGAAACTCTGAAATATGTTTCCACGGGAGTAGCCCCCAGTGCAAGAGATGCGTCCTCGTATTCCTTTGGTACAGCCTCAAGAGCAGTCATAGAAACCTTGATGATTGAAGGCAAAATCATAATTGCAAGAACAATTATGGCTGAAAATAAACTTGCACCGTCTGGAATATCAAAAATTTTACGTACAGCAGGTACAAGCACCAGCATACCTACCAAGCCATACACAACAGACGGGATTCCTGCAAGCAGACTTACTGCACCCTCCATAAAAGCTTTTACTTTTGAGTTGGCAAGCTTTGATAAATACACTGCCGAAAAGAATCCTATCGGAACACCAATAATAATTGCTCCTGCTGTTCCGTAAACGCTGGTTAAGATAAAGGGCAGTATCCCATAGCTTGGCTCTGTGGCTGTTGACGCCCACTTCTTGCCAAAAAGAAAGTCAAAAAGTCCGATTTCTGTTATGGCTGGAATACCTGAAATTACGAGGTAAACTGTTATCAGCAACACACAGCCGACTGTCAGCAGTCCGAGTATGAGAAATACGCCGTGAATGGCTCTTTCAATCATTTTATTTTTCTTCATAAATTTCTCCGTATATGGCATTATGCGACATTAAGTCGCATATCCTCTTTATGTATTCTTAATTAGCTGCCACAACGCCTGCTGAGGAAATTGCCTCTCTTGCGTCTTCTGATGTGATGTAGTCAAAAAACTTCTGTGCGCTTTCTGAAAGTTCTGAGTCTGTTTTTGTTACAAGCACAAACGGACGCTGAACAATGTAACTTCCGTCCTTGATTGTTTTTTCAGAAGGAGCAACTCCACCAACTGTAACCATCTTAACAGTATCCTTTACAGATGCTACTGATGCATAACCGATAGCTGAAGGATTACCTGCAACAGTTGTTATAACGTCACCTGTGGAAGTAAGCTCCTGACGGTATTTACAGCTGTCTTCTGTGCCTGTGATAGATTCAAAGCCGTCACGGGTACCACTTCCTGCTTCACGTCCGATAAGAACAATTTCACTGTCATTGCCACCGATTTCGTTCCAGTTTTTGATTTCGCCTTTGTAAATCTTTGCGATTGTTTCAACGTCAAGGTCAGAAACAGGATTTTCAGGGTTTACA
>JAFTNX010000003.1 GCA_017451665.1 Oscillospiraceae bacterium
AGAATAATTATACCGACAGCACCTATTCCTGAACGGATAACACCAAAGCTACCCCTTACTGTCATATACGCCTCTGAAACAGCACCACCAACAATAGGGACAAATGTTGAAACAACGTATTTAGCCGACCTTGTAGCTACATTGTCAACAGAATTCCCTATAACACTTCTTATTGACAAAACAGCAACAACGACAGTCATTACTCCACCTAAAACCCATTGTATCAGCTTTTTAAGTCCGTCAGCAGTTCTGTGAAACGGAAAATCACTGTTCATAGCACCTACAATCGACAGGCTTAGAACAATACTTAAAATCGGCACAATAAATGTGTTCGAAATCAAAGATACAACTTCACAGATGGTGAACATTACAGCATAATAACCGTTACCAGAAATTATATGTCCACTTGTAACAATAATACTTGTAAACACCGGCACATAACTCATCATAAAAACATTCATTCCGTTAAGTGCATTCAGAGATAACGAAATGCAGTCCTGTAATGTACTCATAATTACTGTTGAAACAGTAACAACAGTTACAAACGAAAACACATCACTTACTGAATTATCATCTGGAATAGAATTTCTTACAATAGAACAAAGAACAATAAGAAGTATTATTTTTACAATAATCTTTATTGCAGTACCAATATTTGCTGTAAGTGCTGAAATTATCTTTTCAAAGATGTCAGAGGTATCAAGTTCTTTCAGTGATTCAGGATTTGAAATGTCTATATCATAGTTTTCAAGTTCATCAGATATATCCGAATCAATGCTGTTTTCTATGCCCTCTGTCATTTCTGAATATATCTTGTCCATTTCTTCAGCCGATGCAGTTGTTGAAAATAAAAACACAATAAGAAAAACTGTTAAAAACGCAAAAAATCTTTTCATATTCCACCTATGTTAAAAGTCCCTCAATTATCGTAATCAGATTTTTTATTACAGGTAATGAAAGTGACAACACAGTGATTTTTCCTGCAAGTTCAACAACAGATGCAAGTCCGTTTTCACTACAATCCCTGCAACATTGTGCTCCGATATGTGTTATGTAGCAAATGCCTGCTGATTTCATGATTACATTGCCGTACTGCTCATTTATGTCAGCTTTTATAAAAAGCTCTTCTATAACCGTGTTTATTTCCGTCAGCTTTGAAATAAGAGAAACCAAAATTAAAGCAACTGTAATAACAGAAAGAATAACGGATATTTCTTTTGTGTTTTTTTCAAGGACTTTGCACAGAACTGAGGCAATAACACAAAGCCCACTAATCATTACAATATTCATCAATAAAGCCCGAAAATAGTTTTAATGCTGTCAAAAAGAGCACCTATTTCCTTGATTATCATCATCAGCACAACAATAAGACCTGCAAGGGTTGTCATCATAGCCTGCTCATCTCTTTCTGCACGTTTCAAAAGCAAATTCAGAACAGCTACTATGATACCAATACCTGCTATCTGAAATATAAGGTCAACTTCCATTGTTTTAAATCTCCTTTCACACTAACAGCAGACATACAAACACACCCACAAGTGCCCCACCTGTCCTCAAAAGCCTGCAACGGTTATCCTTTGTTTTTAAAAGTTCTGATAATTCATACTGAAAATCTTTTTTATACATTTCAATCTGTGACAATTGCCCCTGAATATCTGTTGTACCAAGCTGATTATAAAAATCAAGTAACATTCTTTTTTCGTTTTCACCAAGCTTTGAATTACCGAGATTATCAGCTTTAAAAACCTCATATTCAGCTTTACTGAATATAAAATTGAAAAGTTCTTCTCTTGTTGAAAGATTAAATTCAAGGCGAATTTTTATTTCATCAAGCATTCTGATAACACTACAAAGCTGTTTGTGGTGTGAAATTATATCTTCCGCCAAGACAAAACCATAAATTGTTGTTGTGATAACAACTATGATAAAACCTGCTGTTTTAATCATTCTTTCCACCGACTTTAATCAGCTTTATAAGCTTTCCACACATACTTCCTTTGCCAAGTACAGCTACGTAATCAAAAACACCGTCTTTTAAAAGCTTTGAAACTGTTATTCTTCTTTTGGCGTCTTCATAATCGGTACAATGAGCAGTAGCTATAAGTGCAACACCTGAATTTATCGCATATTCAAGAGCTTTGTTGTCATCCTTCGACCCTATTTCATCACATATAAGAATTTCAGGTGACATAACTTTGACTGCTGTCATTATGCCATCATATTTGTTATATGAGCAAAACACGTCCGTTAGGTTTCCTACATTGTTCTGTGAAATTCCATTTACTGTTGATGAAATCTCATTTCTTTCATCAATGAGAGAAATTCTGTGATACTTGGAAAGATTAACACACAAATCCCTTAAAACTGTTGTTTTTCCCGAACAAGGTGGGCCTATAATCAAAAGGCTTTTGATTTCGTCATTGAATACCCTCGAAAATATATCAAAGCTACAAACGTTTATTTCTCTTGCTATTCGTATGTTAATTGATGAAATATCCTTTACATTGTCAACTCCATA
>JAFTNX010000037.1 GCA_017451665.1 Oscillospiraceae bacterium
AATAAATGCTTTTTAAAAGTAGGCTTATGCTATAACGAATTTGTAATTGATGAAATTTTTAGTGATGATAACGATATTGCTGTTGATTTAATAATTACCGAAAATGGTGAAAGGAGAATAATATGAGCGAAAAGGATAACGAGCTTGATATTATTTTAAATCAATATTCTTCTAAAACTTCAGAAGGAAAAAGAGCTTCGCTTGATGAACTTGACGCTTTGCTTGGTACTGTTTCTGCAAGCAAAAAGGAAGAAATTCTCACAAGTGAGTCTTCTGAACCTCTTGAAGATTTTGAAAATGATTTTGAAACAACAACTGATAGCGCTACATATAACGAAAAGATTTATGTAGAAGATGAAGTTTCAGATGATGAAATCGAAGATGATGAAGAAGAAATTGAGGGTGCTACAACTGTAATTCCGTCTTATCTTAAAGAAATGTCTGAAGAAAATGACTCTGATGACGACGAATACGACGAAGATGATGAGGAATACGAAGAAGAGGAAGAAGTAGTACAAAAGCCAAAGAAATCAAAGAAAAAGAAAAAAGTAAAGAAATCAAAGGTCAATAGCTCTATTTTTGTAGGACTTATTGTTGTTTGTGTTGTTCTTACGGTTTCTTTTGCTATTGCTATTTTTGGTATCAATATGGGTATGGAATATCTTGGTGTTGGTAAAAAGGACGTTTCTATTACCATAAATATTCCTAAGGGTTCTGACTCAAATGATATTACCGAGCTTCTCTATAAAAACGGTATTATTGAAAACAAGACGCTGTTTAAGGCTACTTTGAAAATCAAAAAAGCCGGTGGAAGTCTGAAACCAGGAGATATTATTCTTTCGCCATCTATGGGCTATGACTCTGTTATTGCAGAGCTTTGTAGAATAAGAGAATCCTTTGAACAGGTAACAATCACATTCCCAGAAGGTATTAACCTTTATGAGGCTGCTAAACTTCTTGAAGAAAACGAAGTTTGCTCTGCTGAAGACTTTATTTATCAGTTCAATTCGGAAGATTTCGGATATGAATATGAAAAGGGAATTTCCACAAGTGCTAATAAATTCTACAAGAATGAAGGACTGTTTTTCCCTGATACCTACGCATTTTATGTAGGTGACTCTGCTTATAACGTAACAAGAAATATGCGTGAGCAGTTTGAAAAGGTTATGAAGGATAACGAACTTTATGAAAAGATTGATAAGAGTGGTATGTCTGTTGAAGAAGTAATTATTCTTGCATCAATCGTGCAGGCTGAAGCTGCTAACGAAGAGGATATGAAGTATGTTGCATCTGTATTTATCAACAGACTTAATAACCCTACTGATTTCCCTAAGATGGAATCTGACGCAACAGACAACTATTATACAAATGTAATTGCGCCACAGAATGGTGATACACAGTCACTTGAAATGTTCAAGGATTCATACGATACCTACGTTAAAAAGGGACTTCCATCAGGCGCTATCGGAAACCCTGGTCTTGCTGCTATTCTTGCAGTAGTAGATGCTCCTGAAACTGATTATTACTATTTCTGTTCAAATCTTCAGACAAGAGAATGTTTCTTTGCACATACTCTTGCAGAACACGAAGAAAATCTTGTAAAGGCTGGTTTGGTTTAATGCTTGATTTAAATAGACTTGAAGTGCTTTCACCTGTCGGCGATATGGACAGACTTCATGCAGCACTCGATTATGGTGCTGATGCAGTTTATCTTGGTGGCCAGATGTTCGGAATGAGAGCTGCTCCAAAGAATTTCACAGATGAAACTTTAAAAATCGCTGTTGATGAAGCTCACAAAAGAGGCGTTAAGGTATATCTTACCTGTAACACGCTTCCGAGAAATAACGAGATAATTCACTTTGATGAATTTATAGAAAACGCTGTGAATGCGAATGTTGACGCACTTATTGCTAATGATATCGGTGTATTTTCGCTTATAAGAAAAAAAGCACCCGATATGGAAATTCACGTTTCTACTCAGGCTGGCATTGTGAATTTTGTTACTGCTCAGGAATTTTATAATATGGGTGCAAAAAGAGTTGTGCTTGCAAGAGAGCTTTCTCTTGATGAAATTGCTGAAATCAGAGCAAAGGTTTCACCAGAACTTGAAATTGAATGCTTTGTGCATGGTGCTATGTGCGTAAGCTTTAGCGGAAGATGTCTGCTTTCAAATTATCTTGTAAACAGAGATGCAAACAGGGGAGAGTGCGCACAGCCTTGTCGCTGGGGCTATCACCTTATGGAAGAAAAGCGTACTAATGAATTTTACCCTGTTTTTGAGGACGAGAGTGGCACATTTATTCTTAATGCTAAGGATATGTGTATGATTGACCATATTGATAAGCTTGCAAAAGCAGGTGTAAACAGCTTTAAAATCGAAGGTAGAGCAAAATCTGACTACTATGTTTCTGTTGTTACAAATGCTTATAGAAAAGCTGTTGACATATTCAAAAAGGACCCTGACAACTATAAATTACCTGATTGGGTAAGAAATGAAGTGTTTAAAATTTCTCACAGAGATTACTGCACGGGATTCTTCTTCGGTCACCCTAAGGAATGCCGTCAGTATTACGAAAACAGTGGCTATATAAGAGAATATGACGTTGTTGGTGTTGTTGATAAGTGTGAAAACGGCATTTTGTATGCAACACAGCGTAATAAATTCAATCTCGGTGATGAAGTGGAAATTCTTTCGCCTGTTGGTGAGCCGGTTGTTATGAAGGTTTCAAACCTTTATAATGATAAAAACGAAGAAATTGAAACTGCAAATCACGCAATGATGAAGTTTTATATTAAAACCGATTTGGAATTTCCGAAGAATTCAATTATCAGAATGAAAAAATAAAAGGGAAGTGTGTTTATGAGAAAAATCAAGTACTTAATGGTTTTGTGTACAGTTATGTTGTCTGCTTTTTCTGTTGCTTGCTCATCTAAGGATGCTGATAGTGAAAAAAATGACGATACAACCACCACAACTCCAGCTGTAACTACTGTTGTAACTACAACAACAGAAAATCCACAGACTACTGTTACTGTAAATAATCAGACAACGGTTTCTGATACAACTGCACCAGATGTGTCTGATTCGGAAACTGGTGAAACTACAACAGTTTTAACTACAACAACTTCTATTGATAAAATTACAACTACACTTGACTCAAAACAGACTTCTAAAACTTCTAAAACTACAACCAAGAAAACAACAACTACAAAAAAGACTACCACTAAGGCTACGACCACTAAAAAGGTTACTACAACTACAAGTTTAAAGGATAAGCTTGAGAAAAAGCACGATATTCCGATAATTAACGTTGACACAAACGGCAAGAATATCACATCTCTTAAGGATTATGTTGACTGTACTGTTGATTTGTTTAACGTTGATGATGAATATGAGCTTACTGATGTTGATGCTGGCATCAGAGTAAGAGGAAATTCAAGTGCATTTTATGGTGATGTATCACAGATTTTAAAGAATCAGGTGCCTTACAGAATTAAGTTTGATACAAAAACAAATATGCTCGGACTTAACGACGGCGCAAAATGTAAAAGCTGGGTACTTCTTAAAGCTGAATGGAATCTTATTACAAATGACCTTGCTCTGAGAATGGGTAACGCACTTTTTGAAGGACAGGATAATTTCTGTTCTGACAGTCAGCTTTGTCACGTTTATGTAAACGACAAATTCAAGGGCATTTATCTCCTTTGTGAACAGTCACAGATTAACAAAAACAGAGTTAATATTAACGAAGTTGCCGAAGGTTATACCGGTACAGATATCGGTTATCTCATTGAGATTGATAACTATGCAGGTAATGACCCTGAAGAATACTGGTTTAATATGACATATGCCGATAACCCTACCTTAACAGATATTGAAGGTACAACAAGAAAAATTGAGTCTTCTGGTTATACTATAAAGAACGATATTTATTCACAGAAGCAGGTTGATTATATTTCAAAATACACTAATAATGTGTATAAAATCCTTTATGAGGCTTGTGTGAATGACAATTACAAGACACTTGACAGCAACAATAATATTGTGAATTCTAATTTCAAGAATGCAAAAGACACAGTTAATGCTGTTGTGGATTTGGAATCTATCGTGAATATGTATATTCTTGATGAAATTGTTCACGACTATGACTGTGGAGAGGGAAGCTTCTTTATGTGTGTTGACTTCTCTGCAAACAGCAAGTGTAAAAAGCTCAGATTTACAGCACCGTGGGACTTTAACTGGGCTTATAATGATGAGGCTAAAAATAAATACTGGGCTGGTGCGTTTTGCAAACAGAGTTTTGTAAATCAGTATGGCGACAGAACAAATCCGTGGTATGTTCTTCTTGCTTCTGAGGACTGGTTTATGGACCTTGTAAAAGAAAGATGGACTGAGCTTAATAAGTCAAAAGCTATAAGAAATGCTATTAAGGATGAAATAAATCAGATTGAAACTTATAAGGACGACCTTAATTTTGTTGAAGAATGGGCAACTGGTAGTGCTTATAATGTAATCTATTGGGTTTACGACAGACTTGACTGGCTTGACAAGGTATGGCTTTCATAATAAAAAATTAACTCCCGAAATAAATTCGGGAGTTTTTTTATTCTTCGTCTTTTTTAAAGGATTTAACTTCTTTTGGCTTGTTTGTATTTTTAACATTTGACAGTGGGGAAGAGTCAGCAGCCTTTTTCATACTTTCGTCAGACAAATGAGTATAAATTTCAGTAGTAGCTATACTCTTGTGTCCTAAAATGTTCTTTAATACAAGGGTATCTACATTTCCGTGCTGATACATAAGCGTAGCAGCAGTATGACGTAATTTGTGTGTGGAAACTCCTAAATTTCCAAGTCCTGCCTTTGTGAGATTTTCCTCAACAATTTGCTGAACACGTCTTTTGTCAATTCGTTTGTTA
>JAFTNX010000038.1 GCA_017451665.1 Oscillospiraceae bacterium
TAAGCGTTTATCAAACTGGGAGAAATTTTCGGTTTTATATTTTTGCTACGCAAAAATGCAAAATCACTGACATTGTCAGTGAAGAAAATTTACTCCCGACGCTTGCTTTTGCAAGCGTCAAGCGTCACGTTTGCTATTTGGCGTTGATGTTGATGTATTCGTGTTTGAGTTTGGAATAAACAATCTTCTGACTTGAATATAATCCGTAGTAGCCTGACAAAACAAATGATATTCCACAGGCAAGCGTAAAGAAAACAATGCTGTTTGCGTCGGAGAAAAGCTCAATGCTTAAAATAATCGACGCAACAGGACAGTTTACAACGCCACAGAACATCGCAACAAGCCCGATTGCTGCACCAAAAGCAGGGTTTAACCCGATTAAATCACCAAATACACAACCAAAGGTTGCTCCGATGAAAAATGTAGGAACAATTTCGCCACCCTTAAAGCCTGCACCGATAGTTATACAAGTGAATATCAGCTTCAGAGCAAAAGCAAAAGGTTCTGCTTCACCCTCAAGGGCACGCTCAACAATGTTCATTCCTGCACCGTTGTAATCTCTTGTGCCGAGAATGAATGTGAGTGCAACAATTACTGCACCACCAACAAAAATTCTGATGTATGAGTTTTTAAAACACTTTTTAAGAAGCTTGTGACTTCCTTCTAAACTAAGAATAAATACACTGCTTAAAAGGGCAGTAACTGCTGCAAGAATAATAACCTTTATAATAGGCATAGCTGTTAATTCCGGTACACCCTTTAATTCAAATCTCTCAGGCTTTATTCCGAATTTCAAAGTAATTACATATGATGAAAGGGAAGTTATAATCGACGGGATAAGTGCTGAATAATAAAATACTCCCACGCTGATTACTTCCATAGCAAATAAAACAGCTGTTATAGGCGTTCCGAAAAGTGCAGAAAAAAGTCCTGCCATTCCACATATTACAATAGTAGCCTTGTCTGACTCGTCAAGCCTGAAAAGTCGCCCTACCTGAAAGCCTATTCCTCCACCAAGCTGTAAAGCAGCACCCTCTCGGCCTGCCGAACCACCAAAAAGATGGGTAATCGACGCTGCAATAAAAATCAACGGCGCAAGTAACGGATGAACCTTTTCGTGGTCACGGACAGAGGTAAGCACCATATTTGTGCCTGCGTCCTCACCTGCACCACTCAATTTGTAAAGTAATACAATCAAAAGTCCACCAACCGGCAAAAACCATATAATGTAATCATGAGAGCCTCTGAAATCTGTTACATATGAAATTGTCTTGTTAAAAAGAGTACCTGCAAGTCCTGTGAATACTCCCGTTATCGTAGCAATAAGCAACCAATTTAAAAATGTAAGTAAATACTTGATTACTCCGAGAGTTTTTTCTTTTATTGTAGTATTGATAGCTCTCACCACCTTTCAACTTTTACTAATTCTAATCTAAATTTGTGAATTTTTCAAGCAGAGGTCAATTATTTAATTTTTTATTAATATATTGTCACATATTTGGTAAAATTATAAATAAATTTTGGATTTTTTGAGTAAAATTTGAATAAAACTGTTGCAATTGTAAAAGATTTGTTGTATAATTATTATGGTTTAGTTTAATCGAAAGGAGCGTGGGGATTTTGAAGATAAAGCATACCTTTATAATTATGGCAATTCTGTTTCTTATTGTGCCTATGATTATTATGTGTAGTTTTGTAAATAACAGATATAATGATTTCCATATATCAAATAAAAATCTCCATGCAAGTAAAATATTGAGTATTGCTCATAAGGAAATTGAATATAAGTTTACGGAAATAGTTAAGGACGCTCTGGAATTTGCATCAAACGAGCATTTAAAGCATTACCTTGTAGGTGATTTGAGCGAAGAAAAGAATGTTGAAGGAATTATCGACGGTGTTGTTGATACGGATACAGACGTTATTCAGGTTGCTATTTACGATTCACAGGGAACACTTCTTCCGGTTTCATCGGGATATGATGAGGGAATTTATCCTAATATTTCTACATCAAGCCTTGAAACTGAAATTATTGAGAATTACGGCTTTACATCAATAAATAAATACGAACTGTTGAACAATACCAAAAATACATTCTGTTATGTATTTAAGATTTATGATGCTAATGATTTCGTTGGATATTGTGTTGCGTATTTCAATCTTGGCGTTTTTGAAAATATAGTTTCAAAAATCGAAGGTTCAACAGAATACTCACTTGTTATTACAGACTACGAAGGAAATGTTATCAAGTCACCATATAATACAGTTCTGAAGGTTTCACAGCTTTCTGAATATGAAAATGTAACCGAACAGTTTAAAATGGTTATCACAGACAGAAAGGTTAACCCTACTGATTATGATAGCGACGGCGAAGAAATGATTATTATGGGTGAAGCCGTTTCTTCAACAAGAAATAAAAACGGTGGAACATGGGGAATACTTACGTCAACTTCTAATGAAGTTATGATGCAGAGTGTTGAGGACCTTAATAAACAGCTTTTCACATTCGGCATAGTGCTTACAGCTGTTGTAATTGTTATTGCTATAATTTTCATTCTTAAATATTTAAAGCCTCTTGATGAAGTCTATACTGTGTTTGAAAGACGTGCAAACGGCGATACATCCACAAGATTTACAAGCAAGGGCAAGAGCGATGTTGTAAGAATGGGTAATTCTGTAAACCAGCTTATTGATATGCTCAATGAAAGTGAAGAACGTTATAACACAATCGTTGATATGACTGATAATATCATTTTTGAATATAATGTCGTTAAAGACCAGGTATTCTTCAGTGATAACTTCAATTCAAAGTTCAGCTTCAGAGCTAAAACCCTTAAATTTGAAGACAGCTTCTTTGTTAACGGTGTTGTTGAACGTAAGGAAAAGGCTGATTTTGAAGCCTTTGTTGACAGACTTGCAGCAGGGGATTCCTGTCAGGGAGAATTCAGCTTCAAGACAATTTACAACGACTACGCATGGTATATCGTAAGATGTGCAAGCATCAAGGACAGCGAGGATAATGTTGTCAAGGTTATCGGTGCAATGATTGATATTGACAGAGCTAAGAGAAGAGAAGAAAATCTTCTCAAGAAGGCTAACTATGACTCGCTTACACAGATTCTTAACAGACAGTCGTTTGAAGTTAACCTTATGAACGAATACGACCTTTCACAGATGAGAAAAACTAAGGTTGCTGTACTGTTTATCGACCTTGACGACTTTAAGTATTATAACAATAATTTCGGTCACGCACTTGGTGACGAGGCGCTGACATTTGTAGGTACAACTCTTAAACGTATCGTTGGAAACAATGGTTTCGCAGGACGTTACGGTGGCGACGAATTTGTAATGTGTTACAGTGAAACACCATTAATTCAGTCTGCTGGTGAAGTTGCTAAGGAAATTATTACTGAGCTTGGAAACGGTTTTGACGGAGTTTCTGTTAAACAGCACTTCTCAGTTAAGTGTAGTATCGGTATCGCTTACTTTACCGAAAACTCAATGGACGCTGATTCTGTTATCAAGGACGCTGACGAGGCTATGTATTCAGTTAAGAAGAATGGTAAGTCAGACTTCTCCTACTACTCAAAACCAAGACGTTAAAGGCGACTCAAATTATCTGTCTTGGCATAATTATGAAAAAATACTGACAACGGGTATCGTTTTTATACGATACCCTTGTTTTTTTGAAAAAATTCTGTTAAATGCTTGCATTTAAGATAAAATAGGTATATAATATTTAAGGTATGTTTTTAAGATAATGTATTTGAAAGGAACTGATATAGATGGAAAAACGCTTTGTATATGCTGATAACGCAGCAACTACAAGAGTTTCTAAGACAGCACTTGACGCTGCACTTCCATATTTTACTGAACATTATGGTAATGCTTCAAGTATTTATATGATGGGACAGGACGCTGCTAAGGCTGTACTTTTCGCAAGAGAAAAGGTAGCTAATGCAATCGGCGCAAAAACAAACGAAATTTATTTTACAAGTGGTGGCTCTGAAGCTGATAACTGGGCTATCAAGGGCGTTGCAGAAGCAGGCGAAAAGAAGGGCAAAAAGCATATTATCACTTCTGCTATCGAACATCACGCTGTACTTCATACCTGCGAATACCTTGAAAAGAAGGGCTTTGAAGTTACCTATCTTCCTGTTGACGATAAGGGACTTGTTTCTGCTGAGGACGTTAAGAATGCAATCAGAGAGGATACCTGCCTTGTAAGTATTATGTTTGCAAATAACGAAATCGGTACAATTCAGCCTATCGAAGAAATCGGTGCTATCTGTAAGGAAAAGAAGGTTATTTTCCATACTGACGCTGTTCAGGCTGTTGGTAATGTTGAAATCGACGTTAAAAAGATGAATATTGATATGCTTTCACTTTCAGGACATAAAATCCACGCTCCAAAGGGCGTTGGTGCTATGTATATGAGAGCAGGTATTGCTATTCCTAACCTTGTTCACGGAGGCGCACAGGAACGCTCAAAGAGAGCAGGTACTGAAAACGTTCCGTCAATTGTTGCACTTGCTGCTGCAATTGAAGAGGCTTGCGATAAAATTCCTGAAAAGCAGGCTAAGGTTAAGGTTATGAGGGACAAGCTCATTGACGGTATCCTTAAAATCAAGGAAACACGCCTTAACGGTGACAGAGAAAAAAGACTTTGTGGTAATGTGAATATTTCTGTAAGAGGTATCGAGGGCGAATCTCTTCTCCTTATGCTTGATATAAATGGTATCTGTGCATCTTCAGGAAGTGCCTGCACATCAGGTGACCTTGACCCGTCACACGTTCTGCTGGCAATCGGACTTCCACACGAAATCGCACACGGCTCACTCCGTCTTTCAATTAACGAAGAAACAACAGACGAGGACGTTGATTATATTCTCGAAGTTGTTCCTAAGGTTGTTGACAGACTCCGTTCGATGTCACCACTCTGGGACAGAATTTGCCGTGAAGAGGGAATTACAGGCGGGAATATTTAATTTCTGGAGGACACTATGGGATTTTTCGACAGCTTAAAGGAAATTATAAATGCCGTTAAGGGCGAACGTGATAATGGCGATGATATTCTTATGGAAGAGGTTCAGAACGAACTTAACGGAAGAAATTCACCACCAGAAAGACAGCGTTCTGAGATACCTGCTGAAATGCAGGAGGCTATGAGACGTAAGCGTTACGCTGATGAAATAGCTAAAAACGGTCAGAAGGGAAAAACTGACTACCTTCTTGAGAGTGCAAGTTTCATTATGGTTGTTGAAGATGTATTTTCAATTACAGGCAGAGGCGTTGTTGCAACAGGTAAGGTTACAAAGGGAAGCGTTTGTGTAGGCGATTCTGTAAAGATTGTAGAAATAAAACTTGTGGGAGACCATACCGAGCCTGTTTTAAAGGACTCCACAATTACAGCAATTGAGCAGTTCAGAAAAATGTGCGACATAGCAAACGAAGGTGACAATGTTGGAATTTTCCTCAGTGGTGTCGCTAAAAATGAAGTCAGACGTGGCTTTATGATTATGAAGGTAAATTAACGAAAGGATTGATATAAATGATTTACAGCGAAAAGGTAATGGACCATTTTGCAAACCCAAGAAACGTTGGTACAATTGATGACGCTGACGGTGTTGGTGAAGTAGGAAACGCTAAGTGTGGCGATATTATGAAGATGTACATCAAGGTTAACGAAGGTGTAATTACTGACGTTAAGTTCCAGACATTCGGCTGTGGTGCAGCTGTTGCAACATCTTCTATGGCAACAGAGCTTATCAAGGGCAAGTCAATTGACGAGGCTTTAAAGCTCACTAACAAGGCTGTTGTTGAAGCTCTTGACGGACTTCCACCAGCAAAGCTTCACTGTTCAGTATTGGCTGAAGAAGCTATGAAGTCAGCTATTTCTGACTACTACACAAGACAGGGTATTGACCCACTTCCAATCGTTGGTGAAATCGGTGGTGGATGCGACCATTGCGAAGGCTGCCATTAAAACCCTGACGGTTTTACCGTCCTCACCTTTTTTGAATTTTGAGAGAATGGCGAATTTTGAGTGACGGCGGTTAGCTCGCTTTTGCTCGCCTTATTCTGATA
>JAFTNX010000039.1 GCA_017451665.1 Oscillospiraceae bacterium
CTTTCGTGAAGCCTTTCTTATTCTGTTACGCCAGTCAGCCTTGAATGACGCCATAACCTCGTCTTCTGTTTTGCCTTCGATGTTTCTGAGCATATAGTTGTTTCTTGCCTGAATAGTTGAAAGCTCAGGTGCGTTTTCAGTATACTTAAAGCCAAGTGAACGCATAATTTCAATAGCTTCAGTTTCCTTTTCCTCAAAGCAAGGGTCCCACATGAATTCATAGGACTTGTGCTTTTTAGCAAGAACTTTTACTCCTTCAAAAAGGTCATCAAGTGTATCCTTGTCGTAATAGTCGCATACAGGTCCGTGTGGCGCATATAAAAAAGTACAGCCAAGCACAGGGATTTTTTTAATGAGAATAAGACAAGTACCCTTGATTTTTCCGTTTTCGTCACGGGAAATAACAGCCTCCCAGCCCCAGTTGTCCTTAACCTTAGGCCACTTTAAAGACTGCATAAAAACGCCGTTTCTGTGAGTTTTTGCAAAAGTTTCAAACTCTTCGCAAAGGGCGTCATTCTTTTTATCGAGAATTTCCATTATTGTATCATTCCTTTTAATAGTATTAAATCTCTAACAGTATACCACATTTATAAATAAAAATCAAGGCAGATAAAGGATTTGTCAAAAGATACAATTCTTTTGATTTTGGCGTGGGTTTTGACATAAAAAGTCACAAAAATATGAAAAATAAGGAAAAATTCTCCGTTAGCCCTTGACATTTTAGTTAGCATAGGGTAATATAATATTAGTTAGACAAAGCTAACTGTTTTGTATCGGTCCTTGAAGGAGGGAAATCAATGGCAACACTCAGAGACGCTAAAATCGGCGAAACTGTTACAGTTAAAAAGCTTAACGGTGAAGGTGCTTTGAAGCGTAGAATTATGGATATGGGAATTACAAAGGGGATTTCTATTTATGTAAGAAAGGTAGCACCTTTTGGTGACCCACTTGAAGTTACTGTAAGAGGCTATGAGCTTACAATAAGAAAAGCTGACGCTGAAATGATTGAAACTATGTAATTTTTTATTTTTGCACCGCAGTTAGCAGTCGCTAACACAAGAAAGGATTATTAAGTATGGGTATCAAAATCGCACTTGCAGGAAATCCGAATGCAGGTAAAACAACTCTTTTTAATGCGCTTACAGGTTCAAATCAGTATGTTGGAAACTGGCCTGGCGTTACAGTTGAAAAGAAAGAGGGAAAGTTAAAGGCTGACAAGGACGTTACGCTTACTGACCTTCCGGGAATATATTCTCTTTCTCCTTACACTCTTGAAGAGGTAGTTGCAAGAAATTATCTTGTTGGAGAAAGACCTGACGCAATTTTAAATATTATTGACGGAACAAACATCGAGAGAAACCTTTATCTTACAACACAGCTTATTGAACTTGGAATACCTGTTGTTGCTTGTATCAATATGATGG
The DNA here is from genome assembly GCA_017451665.1 of Oscillospiraceae bacterium. Lineage (GTDB taxonomy): Bacteria > Bacillota > Clostridia > Oscillospirales > Ruminococcaceae > JAAZZIT01. Next base: position 1,425 of record JAFTNX010000039.1, read on the forward strand.
ACGTTGTTGAGAAAAATGGTGATAAAATAAATATTGAGCTTCTTGCAAAAAAGCTTGGCTGTGAGGTTGTGGAAATCTCAGCACTTAAAGGTACGGGTATTGACGAGGCTGCACAGCGTGCAATTGATGTGGTTAAGAAAAACGAACCGATAGTTTTGCGTCACAATTTCTGCGGCTCTGTTGAACACGCAATTGCTCATATTGAGGAAGCTTCCTTCCTTCACGACATTCCGGAAGTACAACAGAGATGGTATGCTGTAAAGATTTTTGAAAGAGATGAAAAGGTTCTTGAACAGCTTTTGCTTCCTGAAGATGTACTTTCCCATATTGAAAAGGATATTCAGTCCTGTGAAAGAGAGCTTGACGACGACGCTGAAAGTATTATTACAAACGAGCGTTATAACTACATTACAGCTATTGTAAAGGAATGCTATAAAAGAAAGAATACAAGTGGAATGACAACTTCTGATAAGATAGACAAAATTGTCACAAACAGAATTCTTGCACTTCCTATTTTTGCATTTGTAATGTTCCTTGTTTATAAAATTTCAATCGGAACAATCGGTGACTGGACAGTAGGCTTTATGAACGACACACTCTTCGGGGAATGGATTGTTCCGGGCGTTACAAAGGCGCTTGAAAGCATAAACTGTGCTGACTGGCTTGTAAGCCTTATCGCTGACGGTATCGTAGGTGGTGTAGGTGCAGTTCTGGGATTTGTTCCACAGATGATTATTCTCTTCCTGTTGCTTTCAATTCTTGAGGACGTGGGATACATTTCAAGAGTAGCGTTTATTATGGACAGAATTTTCAGAAAATTCGGTCTTTCCGGTAAATCATTTATTCCTATGCTTATCGGAACCGGTTGTGGAGTACCTGGAATTATGGCGTCAAGAACAATCGAAAATGAACGTGACAGACGTATGACAATTATCACAACAACATTTATTCCTTGTGGCGCAAAAATGCCTATGGTTGGTCTTATTGCCGGTGCACTCTTTAACAACAGCTGGATAGTTGCAGGCTCTGCGTATTTTATCGGTGTGGCAGCTGTTATTGTTTCGGGAATTATGCTTAAAAAGACAAAGCCGTTTCAGGGCGAGGCAGCACCATTTGTTATGGAACTTCCATCATACCACGCACCAATCGGCAGAAATGTTTTCAGAGCTACATGGGAAAGAGGCTGGAGCTTTATTAAAAAGGCAGGTACTGTAATTGTTATTGCAAGTATCCTTATCTGGCTGCTTAATAGTATCACCTTTGAAGGTGGTTTCCACTACATAGGCGACGGTGACGAAAAGTCAATTCTTAACGTTATCGGCGAAACTATTGCAGTTGTATTTGCACCACTCGGATTTGGAAAATGGCAGGCAGCTGTTGCTACAATCCTCGGACTTGTTGCCAAGGAAGAAATCGTAGGCGTATTCGGCTCACTTACTTCAATGGGCGCAGACGCAGCCTTTGCAGCAGTTGAAGAGGGTGGCAGATTTGCTGAAATCGGTTCAGTAATCTTTGGTGGAAACAAGCTTTCAGCATTCTCATTTATGATTTTCAACCTTCTCTGTGCACCTTGCTTTGCAGCTATGGGCGCTATCAAGAGAGAAATGAACAGTGCGAAGTGGACAGCTTTTGCTATCGGTTATCAGTGTGCTTTTGCATACGCAGTTTCACTTTGTGTATACCAGATTGGTATGGCTATTACAGGAAATATGAACGTAATCGGTCTTATCGTTTCTGCTGTGATTATCGCATTTGTAGGATTTATGCTCTTCAAACCACACAAGGAAAGCATTAAGCTTACATCAGACGTAAGAATCAAGTAATTTTTGAAAGGAGATTTGTCATGCTGGAATTTTTAATTTCAAATATAGGAACAATTGTGGTTCTGATTGTTCTTCTGGCAGTTGTGGGACTTATAATATTCAAAATGAAAAAAGATAAAAAACAGGGCAAATCCTCCTGTGGCTGTAAATGTTCGGCCTGCCCTAACAGTCAGTACTGTCACGGGACAGTTCAGAAACAATAAAAACAACGAAAGTCGGGCGTAAAAACCCGACTTTATTTTTTGCTCAGCACTTGATTTTTATGGGGTTTAATGTTAAACTGTAATTATGTATATTGTGACATAATTCTCGAGAGGTTTTTATAGATGAAAGACGAAATTTATGAGGAAGAAAAATCGGGTGGCGGATACCTGATTGTTATACTGCTTCTTGTACTTGTGGCTGCACTTGTTCTAGTGGGTGTTATTGCAGTAAAGAATATGTTTTTTCCTGATGAGGTAACTTTTTCAGAAAAAGAGCATACAATGTATGTGGGCGATATTCTGGTGATGCCTGCAAAAATTACACCTGAAGTAAAAAACAGCGAGCTTGTTTATAAATCAAGCGATTTGACAGTTGCGACAGTTACACAAAACGGCGTAATCAGTGCTGTGGGAGTAGGAGAGGCTGAAATTACAGCAGAGCATAGCTTCAGCAAAAAAACAGCTACCATTTTAATTAAGGTTACAGAAAGCGTTTTGAGAATTGAACTTGAAAGCACCAAGGAAACCGTTGTTGAGGGCGAAGAAATCAGTATGAAATATGAGCTGGTTTCATCAGGCTTTGTCAAGGTTAATATGGAGTATTCATCATCTGACGAAAGAGTCTGCACAGTAAATTCTGACGGAATAATTACTGCACATGACGCAGGTGAGGCAATCGTTACTGTAACGGATACTGAAAGTGGCATAAAAAACGAAATGAAAATTACTGTTATTGCTCCACTTGAAAATCTGTATTTCAAAACTCAAAGCGTTGATTTGCTTGTAGATGATGTTTATGAATCTACTGTTGTGTTTGTGCCTGAGGACGCTACCGACAAAAAAATTGAATATTCAATATCACCTGAAACAGTCGCTACTACTGACAGTAAGGGAAGGGTTACGGGAGTAAAAAGTGGAAGCGCTGTGCTTACTGCTACTCACGTTTCAACGGGTAAAACTGCAAAAATGAGAATTAACGTGTATGAAATTGCCGAAAAGATTACCCTTAACAAAACACAGCTCCTTGTTAAACAGGGGCATACTCAAAATGTGCTTGCAGAGGTTTCTCCTGCAACAACAAAGGATAAAACGCTGACATGGACTTCAAGCGACAATTCTGTGGCTGTTGTTACAGTTTCGGGTGCAGGAACAGCTAACATAAAGGGTATTTCTGTTGGTACTTGTAAAATCAAGGCTACTTCAAACAGCAACCCTGAGGTTTATGCTGAACTATTAGTTACAGTTGAAAAGGACGAAACTCACACTATCACTAAGGAAACCTACATAAACGGAATTCTTATTGTAAACAAGACCTATGGCGTTCCACAGAATTATAACGACGGAGGGGGACTTACAACCCAGACTAAAAATGCCTTTGCTGAAATGAAAAAGGCTGCTGCAGCTGAAGGAATTGAGCTGAGAATTTCATCGGGTTATCGTTCGTATTCTTATCAGAGAGACCTTTATAACGGATATTTAAGACGTCCGGGACAAAGCCAGGCGTATGTTGAAACCTATTCTGCAAGACCTGGTCACAGCGAACACCAGACGGGGCTTGCAATAGACGTTAACAATGCGTCAATGTCGTTTCTGGGTACTCCTGAACAGAAATGGCTTGAGGCCCATTGCGTGGAATACGGATTTATTATTCGTTATCCACAGGGCAAGGAAGACATAACAGGCTATCAGTATGAGCCGTGGCACATCAGATATTTAGGTAAGGAAACTGCCCGAAAGGTTTATGAATCGGGACTTTGTCTTGAGGAATACTTAGGTGTTGACTCAAAATACAGCTATTAAAATAAAAATCTCTCTTTACCCACAAGGTAAGGAGAGATTTTTTTGTAAATATAAACAAGAAAACGGTTACACAAATGTGAAAATGGCTGAAATTTTTAAGGTTTAGTTGTGCGTGATAAAAAAATGTGGTAAAATATTCATATATTTCTTGAAAGGAATGTTTTTATGAAAAAGTTAGTTAAAAGACTTACTTCAGCTATTCTTGCGGCAGCTTTTGTAATGACAAATATGATTGCAATAATGCCTGCGACAGCTGAAGAAAATACCTGCGATAAAACTGCAGCAGATATTGTACTTGACATGAAAGCAGGCTGGAATTTAGGTAACACCCTTGATGCTGGCGATGCTGGAGATGGTCTTTCTGCTGAAACAAGCTGGGGAAATCCTAAGACAACAAAGGCAATGATTGACGCAGTCAGGGATGCTGGCTTTGACACAGTGAGAGTGCCTGTTTCATGGGGTATTCACACAAGTGGAAGCGACCACGATATAGATGATGCGTGGATGGCAAGAGTAAAGGAAGTTGTTGACTACTGTATTGACAACGATATGTATGTTATTCTTAACACCCACCACGACATAAGCGC
>JAFTNX010000040.1 GCA_017451665.1 Oscillospiraceae bacterium
GTTTCAAAAGGAACTTTCGGCTGTTCGTCACTCCACAGGCATTTCAGCTTTTTAATTCCACGTTTTTTAAGTTCAAGCCTCATAACTCTCGCAAGAGGGCATACACTTGTTTTATAGATGTCTGAAACCCTGAATTTTGTAGCGTCAAGCTTGTTTCCTGTGCCCATTGATGAAATAATCGGCACGCCAAGTCTGTCACATTCCTCAACAAGAAGAATTTTAGCAGAAACGGTGTCAACAGCGTCAATTACATAATCAAACTCTGATAAATCAATCTGATTTTTTGTTTCCTCAATGTAAAAAAGCTCAACGTCAACAGCGTCGCAATCGGGATTTATTTCCCGTATTCTCTCTGCCATAACCTTTGCTTTTTTCATCCCAACAGTTTTTGATGTTGCTGGAATCTGTCTGTTTATGTTAGTTTCAGAAATCTCGTCGCTGTCAACAAGGGTGATGTGCCCAACGCCACTTCTTGCAAGTCCTTCGCAGACATAAGACCCCACGCCACCAATTCCAAAAACAATAACTCTTGCCTGTGAAAGCCTGTTTACGGCATCGTCACCGATAAGCCGTCTTGTACGGTTGAAAATGTCAGCCATAGTTATTTTCCTTTATAAATCTTTTTAAAATAATCCTTGTCAGGTGAAATCTTCACCCATTTTGTCGCACCACCACTGATGATGTTTTCAAGAGGGAATACCCCGATAAGAACTTCGCTTTCGCTGTTTCCTGAATAGCTTACAGACAGCTTGAACTGAATTTCCTTCTTGATTTTATCCATTTCGGAATTTCTGTCATCTTTTCTCAGAATATCCCATATTCCGTCACTTTCGTTTTCAGGAATGTCAAAGTTTCCGAGAGTAAGCTGATAACTGATTCCACCCTCTTTTTTCTCAACCTTTTTAAGGCTGTATTTTTTTATTTCAAATTTAACGCCTTTTAGTCTGTGAAGCTCAATGCTTTCAAATTTTGCAGTACCGTCATTAACTGCGTCACCTGAAATTGAAATCATAAATCCCTTGTCAGAAGCCTTACCCTTGCTTTCTATGCTGAAAAGATAGGAAACCGAGTCAACCATAACTTCTCCACCAGAGGAAAAACCAAGCTTCACTTCACTTTTTTTCTTTCCGAATAATCCCGTAATAATCACCCCAAAAAGTTAGTCGATGTTAATTTCAACTCCACCAACTGGTCTGATTGAAAGAACGTGACAGCTTCCCTCACCAAATACTCTGTTCATTTCGCTTTCAAAAACAGAAAGCTTGCTGTCAGGAACGAACGCTTGAATTGTGCCTGCAAATCCACCACCGTGGACTCTTGACGCACCCTCATCACCAAGAATGCTCTTGGCAAGATAAAGTCCTGTTGAAAGTCCCTGTTCATTTGGATTTGACGACGCAAAAATATTCTGCAAGAACTTGTATGATGAGTCGCCAGAAGCGTTTATTTCCTTTAAGAAATCAGCTGTTCTGCCTTCCTTGAGGGCAGAGAATTCTCTTTCAACTCTTTCGTTGTCGTCAAAGAAGTGCAAAGCTCTTAAAACAGCTCTGTCGTTTGTAGCCTTTCTTACGTCAGCAATATTTTCAAGGAGCATTTCCTTTGTGATTTCTCTTAAATAATTCTTACCAAAATATCCTGCAACAGCCTTCATTTCAGACGGGATAGCAGCATATTCAGGTGTAAGGTCAGCGTGATTTCCCTTTGTGTCAACGATACAAAGATTATAGCCTGCCTTTTTGAAATCAAACGCAACAGAATTTATAACAGGGTTTTCAGTATCCTCAAAATCAATTGTAATAAAACTTCCCACAGATGACGCCATCTGGTCCATAAGTCCCGAAGGTTTGCCGAAATGTACATTTTCAGCATACTGAGCAATCTGTGCGATTTTAACTGGTGTAGCCTCACATTCGTTGTAAAGGTAGTTTAAAATTGTTCCCACAAGCACTTCAAAGGCAGCGCTTGATGAAAGTCCTGAGCCTTTAAGTACGTTAGAAGTTGTGTAAGCGTTAAAACCACCGATTTTAAAACCGTTTTTAACAAAGCCGTCAGCAACTCCTCTTATGAGTGCAGCAGAAGTGTTAACGTCAGCGTCATTCACACTAAGGTCGCTGATGTCAACAACGTCAACAGGGAAGCCCTCTGAACGTATTTTAATAATGTTGTCGTCAGTTTTATCTACAACAGCAATTACGTCAAGTGAAACGCCTGCTGCCAAAACCTTTCCGTGATTGTGGTCTGTGTGGTTTCCACCAACCTCAGTTCTTCCCGGTGCAGAAAAAAGTCTGTAAGGTACATCACCATATAATTCCTTGAATTTCAAAACTGCATTTTCATAACGTTCCTTCTGAAAACCAGCCTTTTCTTCTCCGTAAATCTCACTGAGTGAGTAAATTTTCATATCAGCCATAATAAAACTCCTTAACAGAATTATTTGTCTTAACCATTATACAATAAAAATATTCCTTTTACAAGAAATAATTTCTGCTTTTTTTGAGAAATTTCGTAAAAACTATTTATTTTTTTGTATAAATGTGCTATAATGTCTTTTATGGTATGTTTTTACATAGAAAGAAATATATTTGAAAGGATTTATGATAATGAAAAAGCTTATGTTAGGAAATGAAGCCTTTGCGAGAGGCTTGTATGAGGCAGGCTGTAATGTCGCTTCATCATACCCTGGAACACCTTCAACAGAAATAACAGAGGCTGTTGCTAAATATGATGAGGTTTATGCTGAATGGGCACCTAATGAAAAGGTTGCTATGGAAGTTGCTATTGGTGCTGCTATCGGTGGCGCAAGAGCATTCTGTGCTATGAAGCACGTCGGACTTAACGTTGCTGCTGACCCACTTTATACCTGCTCATATACAGGTGTAAACGGAGGACTTGTTATTGCAGTAGCTGATGACCCTGGAATGCATTCTTCACAGAATGAACAGGATTCAAGACACCACGCAATTGCATCAAAGGTGCTTATGCTTGAACCAAGCGACTCATCAGAATGTAAGGAATTTGTTAAAAAGGGCTTTGAACTTTCAGAAGAATTTGATACACCTGTAATTGTAAGACTCTCAACAAGAGTTTCACATTCACAGTCAGCTGTTGAACTTTGCGACAGAGAAGAAGTTGGTGTTAAGCCTTACGTTAAAAATGCACAGAAGTATGTTACACTTCCAGCTCACGCAAGACCACTTCACGTCAAGGTTGAAGAAAGAACAAAGAAACTTGTTACATATTCAGAAACCTGTGACCTTAATAAGGTTATTGATAACGGAAGTGAAATCGGTGTTATCACAAGTGGTATTTCTTATCAGTATGCAAGAGAAGCACTTGGCGATAAGGTTAACTTCCTTAAACTCGGTATTGTAAACCCACTTCCTGTTGATATTATCAAGAATTTTGCAAAAAAGTGTAAGACAGTTTACGTTATCGAAGAACTCGATGATATCATCGAAACACATTGTAAGAAAATCGGCGTAAATGTAATCGGTAAGGAAATCTTTGGATTTATCGGTGAACTTTCACAGACAATTATCGCTGAAAAACTTCTCGGAACTAAAAACGATGTTCAGGCATTTGGTGAAGATGTTCCTGTAAGACCACCTGTAATGTGTGCAGGCTGTCCACACAGAGGACTTTTCTATGACCTTAAGAAGCTTGGCGTTATGGTTTCAGGAGATATCGGCTGTTATACTCTCGGTGCTGCTGCACCACTGGCTGCAATGGATACAACAATCTGTATGGGCGCTTCAGTAAGCGGACTTCACGGCTTTAATAAGGCAAGAGGTGCTGAGGCTGAAAAGTCAAGCGTTGCAGTAATCGGTGACTCAACATTTATGCACAGTGGTATTACAGGACTTGTTAATATCGCTTATAACTCAACAAATTCAACTGTTATTATTCTTGATAACTCAATCACAGGTATGACAGGCCACCAGCAGAATCCTACAACAGGTAAAAACCTCAAGGGTGACCCTGCAGCTGCTGTTAACCTTGAAGAACTTTGTAAGGCTTGCGGAATCAAGAGCGTAAGAGTTGTAGACCCATATAAGATGGCTGAAACAGAAGCTGTTATCAAGGAAGAACTTCAGAAGGAAGAACCAAGCGTTATTATTTCAAGACGTCCTTGTGCACTTCTTAAATACGTTAAGCATAAGCCTGCACTTAAGGTTGATAACGATAAGTGTGTCGGCTGTAAGCAGTGCCTTAAAATCGGTTGTCCTGCACTTTCAATCCACGACGGCAAGTGCGTAATCGACCATACACAGTGCGTAGGCTGTGGAATCTGCACAGAAATGTGTAAGCTTGGCGCCATCACAGAATAAAATATTTCGGAGGGCTTTATGAAAGAAATCAGATGTCTTCGCTGTAATGAACTTATGCAGTTTTATAAAAGAGATGAAATTCAGCTTGGTACAGCAGGCTTTATTATGGGGAATATTGATAATATAGTTTCAGGCTCGGTTGATACTGAAATGTATGCCTGCCCTATTTGTGGAAAGCTTGAATTTTTCCTTGCAAAAACGGAAGAACTGATAAAGGCTGAAAATTATGAGGGCGAAGACGAGATTTTGCAGGTGGTGTGTCCTGAATGTGGAACTTCCCACGATTTGGACTACCCTAAATGCCCTGAATGTGGCTATAAGTATGTTTCAGAATAATAAGAGTTTTAACTGAAAGGATAAATGTTATGGAAACAAAATCAATTATGATTGTGGGCGTTGGTGGACAGGGTTCACTTTTGGCGTCAAGACTTATCGGAAATGTTCTGCTTTCGCAGGGCTTTGATGTAAAGGTATCAGAAGTACACGGAATGAGCCAGAGAGGCGGCTCGGTTGTTACATATGTAAAGTACGGCGATGAGGTTTATTCACCTGTTATTGAAAAGGGTGAGGCTGATATTATTATCAGCTTTGAACAGCTTGAGGCTGCAAGATGGTTGCCATTCCTTAAAAAGGGTGGAAGCCTTGTTACTTCAACTCAGCAGATTGACCCTATGCCTGTTATTACAGGAGTTGCAAAGTATCCTGAAAATATTATCGGAAAGATTTCTGAAAAGGGAATTGATGTTACAGCTGTTGACGCACTTTCACTTGCTGAAGAGGCAGGAAATTCAAAGGCTTCAAACGTTGTGCTTATGGGCGTTGTTTCAACAAAAATGGGATTTTCTGAAGATGTATGGCAGAATGCACTTGTTGAATGTGTTCCTGAAAAGTTTTTGGAGCTTAACAAAAAGGCATTTGCTCTCGGAAGAAATGCTGGTTAATAATTCATAGGAGAATTTATAATGGATAATCTGAAGAATATAGTTCCACTGATGATTCAGTTTCATAGTGGCGACCCAAAAAGCATACATCATTTTATGAAGGTGTATTCTTTTGCTAAGGCTATCTGTGAAGAAGAAGGTATTACAGGCGATGTTGAGGAAATTATCGAAATCGCATCACTTGTTCTTGATATCGGAATTAAAATCAGTGATGATAAGTATAACCAGACAGGTGTAAGCTGTCAGGAGCTTGAAGGCCCACAGCTTTCGGATATGCTTCTTCTGAATATCGGTTACGACAGGGAAGTTATTTCAAGAGTACACTACCTTGTGGCACACCACCACACCTATGACGATATTGATGACGTGGATTATCAGGTGCTTGTGGAAGCTGCATTTCTGGTAAATGCTTTTGACGATAAGCTTGATAAGGAATCAATTAAAATTGTAAGGGATACTGTTTTTAAAACAAAGGCAGGCAAAAAATACCTTACGGATATGTTTAATATCAAGGACTGATTTTTGTAACTTTTCGTTTTCTGATGACGTTATTTCAGAAACGATAAATAAAATTTAATTTCGGAGGTTTTTCCTATGGGAAAGTATTGGAACGAACAAATTGAGTGTATGTACAGAGAAGATATGAAAAAACTTCAGGACGAAAGACTGGTAAAGCAGGTTAAACACGTCTGGGATAACGTGCCTTATTACCGTAAGAAGATGGAAGAAAAGGGAGTTACTCCTGACGACATCAAGTCAACAGCAGACCTTCATAAGCTGCCATTTCTTACAAAGGCTGACCTTCGTGACGCTTATCCTTACGGCCTTCTTGCAAAGCCACTTTCAGAATGCGTAAGAATTCAGTCAACAAGTGGAACAACAGGTAAGAGAGTAGTAGCATTCTATACACAGAACGATATCGACCTTTGGGAAGACTGCTGTGCAAGAGCTATCAAGGCTGTTGGTGGAACAGAAGAGGACGTTTGTCAGGTATGCTACGGCTACGGACTTTTTACAGGTGGACCTGGTCTTAACGGTGGCTCACATAAGGTTGGTTGTCTTACTCTCCCTATGTCATCAGGAAATACTGAAAGACAGATTCAGTTTATGATGGACCTCGGCTCAACTATTATCTGCTGTACTCCTTCATACGCTGCATATATCGGCGAAACACTTCATGAAATGGGTTATAAGCCTGAAGATAATAAGCTTAAAGCAGGTATTTTCGGTGCTGAACCTTGGACTGAAGAAATGAGAAAAGAAATCGAAAAGTCACTTGGAATCAAGGCTTACGATATTTATGGACTTACAGAAACAAGTGGTCCTGGTGTAGCTTTTGAATGTGAAGCACAGTCAGGTATGCATATCAACGAAGACCACTTTATTGCTGAAATTATCGACCCTGATACAGGAGAAGTTCTCCCAGAAGGCTCAAAGGGTGAGCTTGTATTTACAAGTATCACTAAGGAAGCATTCCCACTTTTAAGATACAGAACAAGAGATATCTGCGTGCTTTCAAGAGAAAAATGCTCATGTGGAAGAACACTTGTCAAGATGAGTAAGCCTATGGGAAGAAGCGACGATATGATGATTATCCGTGGCGTAAATGTATTCCCATCACAGATTGAATCAGTTCTTATCGAACAGGGCTATTCACCAAACTACCTTATCGAAGTTGACAGAGTTAATAATACAGATACATTCGACATTTCAGTTGAAATGAACGCTGACCAGTTCTCAGATACAGTCAAGGATATCCAGA
>JAFTNX010000041.1 GCA_017451665.1 Oscillospiraceae bacterium
AAGCCAACAACTACTACAAAACCTACTACAACTACAAAAAAGACTACCACAACCCCTAAGACTACAACCACTCCAAAGGTGACTACCACCACAACTCCGACTGCTACTACAACAACACCGACTACTACTACAACCACTACACCTACAACCACAACTACACCAACTGATACTACAACCACAGCACCAACTACAACAACTCCACCTGTTCAGACAGAGCCTATCCATACCGATAATAACGGTTATGTAGCTCCTGAAACACCTGTTTTTGAGTATACATACGAGGGCGAAGAACACTTTATGGAAAGCGACGAAAGTAATTTCTTCTTTAATATGAATGACTACATTTCGGACTTTTCAAAGGAATACGACATTCTTTTTGTTGTAGAAGGCGATAAGAAAATCAATGGTGCAATCGGCTATAATGTTGAAGGTCAGTGGACTACAAAGAATTTCAAAATTTTAGAAGCCGGCGTTGACTACTGGGAAGTAGAGGGAATTCTTTTTGACAAGAATGACGCAATTGTGCACGTTCCGATTTACTTTATGGATAACGGCGCAACCTTTAAAATTCACCAGCTTGTAATTACAGAAAGCGAAACAGGAAATGTTGCCTATAACAGCGCACCACCTCCTGCAATTCCAGATGATGAGGGCGTGGAAGTTCCACAGCCTGAAAACCAGACCACCACAACCACACAGCAGACAACTTCCGATGAAAGAGAATACATTGACATCAAAAACGACGGAAGTGACAACGGAAACGATAATCTGGAAATGATTATTTTCCTTGTGGTTGCACTTCTTGCAATGGCAGGTCTTGGAGTGCTTGGCGTTATGTTTATTTTCAAAAAGAAAAATGAGGATTTTTCTGATGACGAATATGAAGATGACGACGAGGAAGACGACGAATAAGTAAAAATAAAAGGGTACTGATTATTCAGTACCCTTAGTTTTTTCTCTTAACAAGCTTTCCTTGTACGAAAACCCACAGCCACAGTAATTCTGCCTGTAAAGATTATATTCCTTTGAAAGCTCAATTGAACGCTTGTAGCCATTTTTCTTTTTAAAATCCGACGGCAAAAATGAAATTCCCATTTCCTCTGCAAGCCTTTCGCCGATTTCATTGAGCTTTTCTGCATTTTTCATAGGACTTATAGTAAGCGTTGTGCAAAAATAATCGTATCCACCACTTCTGCATATTTCAGCTGTTTTTCTTAATCGCAATTCATAGCATTTAAAACATCTTTCGCCACCCTCACGAATTGCCTCAAAGCCCTTTACTGCCGATAAAAATTCCTCACCGTTCCACTGTGTTTCAATGAGCTTTACGGGATTTTTTAAAGGCATTTCACCAATAAGCCTCTTAACCTCTGACTGACGGTATAAAAATTCTTCCTGGGAATTTATATTAGGATTGTAAAAGTAAATAGTGATGTCAAAATGCTCGTTTAAGTATTCCAATACATAGCTTGAACAAGGGGCACAACAAGCGTGCAACAGCAGGGTAGGACGCTTGTCTTTATTTGAAGAAATAATCTTTTCAAGCTCTGCCTGATAGTTTCTTTTGTTCATAAAATCTCCCTTAGCGTTTTTTCTTATTATACATCACAATTTTTGTTTTTGCAACAAAAAAGGCACATAAAATTATGTGCCTTAAGTTTTAGATTTTGTCAGCAATAAGGTCGCCCATTTCGGTGCAGGATACACAAACGCAACCCTCACTCATAATGTCACCCGTTCTGTAACCCTCGTTGAGAACATCATCAACAGCCTTTTCGATAGCATCTGCTTCAGCTCCCATATCAAATGAGTATCTGAGCATCATTGCAACAGAAAGAATTGTAGCAATAGGATTTGCCTTGTTCTGTCCTGCAATGTCAGGTGCAGAGCCGTGAATAGGTTCGTAAAGTCCAAGTGAGCCTTCACCAAGCGATGCTGACGGAATCATTCCAAGTGAGCCTGTAATCATTGAAGCCTCGTCTGAAAGAATGTCGCCGAATAAATTTTCGGTAACAAGTACGTCAAACTGTGCAGGATTTCTTACAAGCTGCATAGCTGTGTTGTCTACTAAAATGTCGTAGTATTCAACGTCAGGGTAGTCTTCCTTAACCTTGTGAGCAACCTCTCTCCACAGTCTTGAAGAATCAAGAACGTTCGCCTTGTCAACTGAATGTACCTTGCCACGTCTTTTTTTAGCCATTTCAAAAGCTACTCTGCAAATTCTCTCAATTTCAAAATCGCTGTATTCCATTGAGTCGCAGGCTGTCTTGACTCCGTTTTCGTCAACAGTTGTAGAACGCTTTCCGAAATACGCACCACCAATAAGCTCTCTTACAATTACAAGGTCAAGACCGTTTTTTGTGATTTCTTCCTTTAATGGACAAGCCCCGGCAAGTGCAGGAATAAGCTTTGCAGGACGGATGTTAGCAAAAAGCTTTAAAGCACCTCTTATTCCAAGAAGTCCTGCCTCAGGTCTTAAATTACCAGGCAGAGTGTCCCACTTAGGCCCACCAACAGCACCTAAAAGTACGCTGTCCGACGCAAGACAAACGTCAATTGTATCCTGAGGGAGGGGAACGCCTGTCTTGTCAATGGCAATTCCACCCATAAGTACATCTGTGTAATTAAAAACGTGTCCGAACTTTTCGCCTACCTTGTCA
>JAFTNX010000042.1 GCA_017451665.1 Oscillospiraceae bacterium
AAATGTCAAGAATAGGAGGTATATTATGGCAAAGGCTAAAAAACTTCCAAGTGGAAACTGGAGAGTAAATCTTTACACCGGCAAGGACGCCAAAGGTAGACGTCAATACAAGTCGTTCACAGCCGACACTAAAAAAGAAGCTGAATTTATGGCAGCTGAATACAATCTAAAACGCAAGACAAAGCCTGCCGACCTGACACTTGGTGATGCCATGGAGAGATACATTTTCTCAAAAGAAAATGTTCTGTCGCCTACCACAATTAACAGTTATCACATTATACGGAAATATCACTTCCCGTCACTTGTAAATATTAAACTGTCAGCTCTGGACCAGGTTACAATTCAGCAGGCAATAAACAGCCTTTCTGCAGAGAAAACTCCTAAAACTGTTCAGAACGCTCACGGACTGCTATCTGCAACTCTCAATATGTTTATGCCGGAGTTCAGGCTTACAACCAAGCTCCCACGCAAGCAGAAGACGTTCAAGGAGCTTCCTCCACCAGAGGTTATAATTAACCTTGTGAAAGATACGGAAATCGAATTACCGGTACTTCTGGCTCTGTGGTGTGGGTACCGAATGAGTGAAATTCAAGGATTCTATAAATCAGATTTTAAAAACGGTATTCTTACAGTGAATCGTGTTACTGTCACAATAAAGGGAGAACAGATTACAAAATCGTCTGCAAAAACTTATAGCAGTAACCGTCAAAATCGTGTACCAAAGCGAATAGCCGAGCTCATCAGAGCAGTTGAAGGTGACAAGCTTGTTAATCTTTCAGGCACGGCCGTTTACAAGCGCTTTGTAAGACTTCTGGAAGCTCACGGATATAAAATGACATTCCACGATTTAAGACATCTTAACGCCTCTGTAATGCTTCAGCTGGGCATTCCTGATAAGTACGCTATGGAACGTGGTGGCTGGGCTACAACTTCAACATTAAAATCAGTTTATCAGCATACCTTCTCCGAGGAGCGAAAGAAGGTTGACGATACTATTGACAGCTATTTTGAAAGCATCTACGAAAGGTAGATTATTTTTAGAAGATTTCGTGTTGCATTTCGTGTTGCATTTTTTGTTTTTTATGTAATTTTTACGTTTTTTAGAAAACAAAATCAGTTTTTAAAAAACGTTGTAAATAACGCAAAAAGGCGTGTAAAATCGGCAAATCGCCGAAAATACACGCCTCTTCTTGTGGTGGAGGCGACGGGAATCGAACCCGTAATATTTTTTATAAAATCACCGAAAATTCGTGGTTTTCAAATATGCGTGTTGCATATTGTGTTGCACACATAAAAAACCACCCCACACAATCGTGCAGGGTGGCAAGGTTTGAAAAGACCTTTTAAAAATAAAATCACGGCAAATATTTTACAAAAAACTTTTCTGTTATAATGTCTTCAATTTTATTCTTTTTTGCTTTGTAATATACTTTGTTAGCAATAATATCGGCAGCTCTAACTAAAGTAACTGTTTCTGAATTACAATATTTCAATTTAACAGACTGAAGTCTAGGAATAATCGGCGGATAATGAATCATATAATTATAATTAAAAGTACCTCTTTTAAACTCTTGCTCTATTGATTCTTTTAATTCATATAAACCATTAGTAGCTGTTGTATGCTCGTCAGTAAAAATATACAAGTTATCAACATTTGATAACTGTATTAAGCCCTTCTTCTCCATATCTAAAAGGGCGTTCTTTAAAGCTATTTTATAAGCATAATCTAAATATCTTTGTTTATCCTTTTTGTGGTCAAAAATTTTATTATTGACTTCATTTATGCGTATAACAACAGCAAATTTGTAGCAAGAATTCAAGGAGCGAAATAATTTTCCTTTATCCGAATTAGAAATATGAGTAGCTTTCAATTCTTTAGTGAAAGGATATTTATACCTTAAACATTTTTCTGCTTTTATGTATTTTCTTGAAAGAATATCTTTATCGTTTTTATTTGTTAATATCAAACCGCCAAACACAAAAAACTTCTCGTGTTTATTATCAAATACTCCAGATTCATCAGAATACACAAATAAATTCATTACTTCACCAAAAACCCATAAAAAATATAATAAAAAACCGCCACTTGGGCGGCCTTGTGTCCGACGATAGCACATATCGCTTAAACGTTAATTCGGGTCCACAAGTATACAGCGTATCTCTACCTGCAATTATATTATATGATTTTCAATAGAATTATGTCAATCGGATTTTGTAAACATTTTGTGAATCTTAACAACCCCCTCAGAAGCTTTTACACTTCCGAAGGGGTTAAATTTTACTATTCTACCACATACCAGTCGTCAGCAAGGACATCAGACTGACTTGCAAGCCACATCTGGTGTGTGCCGTCTGCACAACGCATCTGCAAGTATGGGCGACACTTGAACAGCGTACCTTCTTCATATCCAAAGGCCTCTGCTGTCTGCTTGTTGCAAGGAATTCCTTCCGGATAGCCTTTCTGATACACTACAAACATATTCTTTCCGTTCCAGCCTTCACGAGCCACTCTCTTTCCGTTTTTAAGAGCTTCGAGAGCTCCTCCAAAATTCATATTCATAAAATCAAATCCTTTCTGTTATGGTTTAATAAGCTTCCCCTTCTTCAAGAGGTCAAGAAGCTTGATGTTCTGTGATGAGGTACCAAGATAAAGCGAAATGCCGTTTTTCTTGGCGATTTTCTTACGGTATGCAAAGGTACTTGTTGCCTTGACAGACTTCAAGCCATCAACAAGTGAGTAGCCTTTGTAATTAGTCTTTGGAAAATACTTCTTTGAGGAAGTAGTAACTGTCGCTGGCTTTGTTGTGGTTGTAGGCTTTGCAGATGTAACTACCTTTTCATATGTAATAAACGGACATTTGCCCCAGTTCTTCCAAGGACGTTCTGAAAGCTTTGTCTTAACTACGCCATACTCAAAGCCTCTTGCTTCGATAACGTAACCACTACCGATATAAACACCTACG
>JAFTNX010000043.1 GCA_017451665.1 Oscillospiraceae bacterium
AGTGGTTTTTTATCGCACTGTGGGGAATAGTTTCTTTGATTATTGTAGTTTTGAATATGATTTTTATAGATTGGGGAATGCTGTTTTTCTCACTTCTTGTGCTGTTTCCGATAAACTGTTTTGTGATGAGTATCCTGAATACAAGACACAACGGAATACAACCTACATTACTCATTCCGATTATAATAACTGCTTTGGTATATTTATATCTGTATATTGATTTTGACGAAATCCAACTTCACTTAATTTATGTCGGAGCAATTGTTATCGGAGCTTTTTTGGGAAGATTATACATAAAAAAGGAAGATGAAAATAATGAAAACTAAAATTTTTATAGATGGTAAAGAGGGTACAACTGGTATTGAGATTTTTGAGCGTTTAGGTAAACGTGACGATATCGAAATCCTTCTTATAGATGAGGATAAGCGTAAGGATTTGAACGAAAGAAAGAAGTTTATCAATATGTCTGATATTACTTTCCTTTGTCTGCCTGACGCAGCAGCTATTGAGGCTGTTTCACTTGTTGAAAATCCGAATACAAGAATTATTGACGCATCTACTGCCCACAGAACAAATCCTGAATGGGATTACGGTTTTCCTGAGCTTTCAAAAATGCACAGAGAAAATATAGCTAAATCAAAGAGAGTTGCTAACCCTGGCTGTTACGCAACAGGCTTTATTTCACTTGTGTATCCACTTGTTCAGGCAGGAGTTCTGCCGGAAGATTATCCACTTACAGCTCACGCAGTTTCGGGATATAGCGGTGGCGGAAAGAAAATGATTGCTACCATTGAGGGGGAAGATAAAACCTTTGAAATGGCTTCACCAAGACAGTATGCGCTTGCACAGAGCCATAAGCACCTCCCTGAAATGCAGAAAATCTGTGGACTTAAATACAAGCCGATGTTCAACCCTATTGTTGACGACTATTATAGTGGAATGGTGGTTTCTGTACCACTTGTTTCAAGAGCACTTACTAAGAATTATACACCTGCTGACATTCACAAAATTATGTCAGAACACTATGCAGGTCAGCATTTTGTAAAGGTTATGGAGCTTGGCGCTAAGGAAACTCTTGCAGACGGATTTTTGCCTGCAAACACTCTTGCCGGAACAAACAATCTTCAGATTTTTGTTTGTGGAAGCGACGACCATATTCTTCTTGCATCAAGACTTGACAATCTCGGAAAGGGTGCAAGTGGTGCTGCTGTTCAGTCAATGAATATTATGATGGGAATTGACGAAAAAACTGGTTTATAATGAGGTAGATTAAAATGAACGAAATGAATAAATTTGAAGTTGTAGATGGTGGCGTTTGCGCAGCGCAGGGCTTCCGTGCAGCAGGCGTTTACGCCGGAATTAAAGAAAACCCTACAAAGAAAAACGATTTGGGTATGATTTACTCAGACTATGAATGTAACACAGCCTGCGTTTATACTCAGAATAAGGTTAAGGGCGCACCTATCCTTGTTACTAAGTCAAACCTTGAAAAAACAGGTGGAAAATCAAGAGCTGTTATTGTAAATTCAAAAAATGCAAATACCTGTAACGCTGACGGAATTGAAAAAGCTGAGGCTATGTGTCAGCTTTCTGCTAAGGCTTTGAACATCAAGCCGGAGGAAGTTGTTGTTGCGTCAACAGGCGTTATCGGACAGATTTTACCTATTGAACCTATCGAAAAGGCTATGCCTGAGCTTGTTATGTCACTTTGCGTAAGCCAGCACCTTGAGGCTGCTACTGCAATTATGACAACAGATACATTTGCCAAGGAATACGCTGTTACCTTTGAAATCGACGGAAAGCGTTGCTTTATGGGTGGTATGGCAAAGGGAAGTGGTATGATTCATCCGAATATGGCAACTACCCTTAACTTTATCACAACAGACTGTGCTATTTCTGTGTCAATGCTTCAGAAGGCACTTTCTGAAATCGTAAAGATTACTTATAACTGCCTTTCAGTTGACGGAGATACTTCAACAAACGATATGGTTTCTCTTATGTCATCAGCACAGGCAGGAAATGATGAAATTATTGAAGAAAACGAAAACTACGAAATCTTTAAGTCAGCACTCTATCAGGTTATGGCTAACCTTACAAGAATGCTTGCAAAGGACGGAGAGGGCGCAAGCAAGCTCCTTACCTGTAAGTGTTTTGGCGCACCTGACCTTGACACAGCTATTACTGTTGCAAAGAGCGTTATCTGTTCACCACTTTTCAAGTGTGCTATGTTTGGCTCTGACGCAAACTGGGGACGTGTCCTTTGTGCAATCGGATATGCCAAGGCTGAATTTGACATCAATAAGGTTGCTGTTTCACTTGCATCAAAGGCCGGCAAGGTAGACGTATGTGAAAACGGCGCTGGAATTGATTTTTCAGAAGATATTGCTAAGGTTGTTCTTTCAGAGGACGAAATTGAAATTCTTGTATACTTGAATCAGGGCGATGTGAACGCAACAGCTTGGGGCTGTGATTTGACATACGATTACGTTAAGATTAACGGAGATTACAGAAGCTAAGGAGAAGATTATGGATTCACTTCAGCAGGAAATTGAGCGTGTAAGACAACAGCGTGGGGGATTCGGTGGACCTTCACCAAGAAGAAACGGGAATCAAAAGATTGATTTCAACTCTTCCCTTGAACCGGGAGAAGTAATTCTCTGGGAGGGCGAAGGAAAAGCTCCTAAAAATTCAGGTAGTTCTGGTTGTTCACAGAGGTTTTTTGCAATATTCTGGCTGGGATTTTCAATATTCTGGACAGTGGGGGCTACTGCCGGAGGAGGATTATTCGGACTTTTCGGAGTACCGTTTATTCTTATCGGTATCGTTCTTCTTTTCAGAAAAGACCCTAAACCACACTACGCTATTACAAATATGAAGGTTATGTCAGACGTAAACGGATTTTTTAATACCACACCTTACGAAACTATAACCTCTGCAAGAATTCAGCACGACAACGACGGTACTGCTGATATTTACTTTACAGTTGAACACCCTGTATCACATTCCTCACAGAGAGATATGTATGTAGCAGGTGGATATATTTCAAAAATTCAGGACGGCGACAGAGTTTACAGTATTTTTGAAAGAGCTGTTTTTGACAGAAAAAAAGCAATAGAAAATAATTTAAATCAGTAAAGGGAAGATAATATGATGGACATTTCAAACGCATTACGTTCAGAGGTGCTTATAGACGCTTTGCCGTATATTCAGAAGTACCACGATAAAATTGTAGTTGTAAAATACGGTGGAAACGCTATGACAAATGAAGAACTCAAAGACTGTGTTATGTCTGATATTGTTCTTCTTAACGCAGTAGGTATCAAGGTTGTGCTTGTTCACGGTGGTGGACCTGAAATCAACGCTATGCTTAACAGAGTAGGAATTGAAAGCAAGTTTATCGGTGGACTCAGATACACAGATGAAGAAACTATTGAAATTGTAAAAATGGTGCTTGCAGGTAAGGTTAATAAGGAACTTGTTTCACATCTGCAGATGCATGGTGGAAAGGCACTTGGACTTTGTGGTACTGACGGCGAAATGATTATTGCTGAAAAGAAGCAGGGCGAAATCGACCTTGGTTTTGTAGGCGACATAAAGCATATTACAACAAAGCCTATCCTTGACGCACTCAATAACGGATATGTTCCGATTATTGCTACTGTGGGAATGGGCGAAGACGGAAATACATATAACATCAACGCTGATACAGCAGCTGCTGCTATCGCTACAAGCCTGAGAGCTGAAAACTTGGTTCTTATGACTGACATTGTGGGACTTCTCGAAGATAAGGATGACGATTCTACTCTTATTCCTGAGGTTAATGTCAGCGAAGTTCCTTATCTTAAAAACAAGGGAATTATCAGTGGCGGAATGATTCCGAAAATCGACTGCTGTGTTGAAGCTGTAAGAAGAGGCGTAAAGAAAACCTGTATCATTGACGGCAGAGTGCCTCACTCAATTCTTATCGAGCTTTTCTCTAACGAGGGTATCGGAACACAGTTTATTTAAGGGGTAATAAAAATGAATACAATAGAACAGTTCAATAAACACGTTATGCCAACATACGGCCGTTATAATGTTGTTATGGATAGTGGCGAAGAACGTGTTGCAACAGACGAAAACGGTAAGAAATTTATCGACTTTGGCTCTGGAATAGGAACAAACAGCCTTGGTTTTTGTGATGAAAAATGGGTTGAGGCAGTTTGTAATCAGGTAAAGACTATTCAGCATACATCAAACTATTACTACACAAAAATTCAGGCTGATTTTGCAACAAAGCTTGCAGAAGCAACAGGCTATGCCAAAATGTTTTTCGGAAACAGTGGTGCTGAAGCCAATGAATGCGCTATCAAGCTTGCAAGAAAATACAGCTTTGATAAATACGGCAAGGGCAGACATACAATCATCACTCTTGTAAACAGCTTCCACGGAAGAACACTTGCTACACTTTCAGCAACAGGACAGGATGTTTTTCATAACTATTTCTTCCCGTTTGTTGAAGGCTTTACAAACGTTGTAGCAAACGACATTGACGACCTTATGGCAAAGCTTGACGACACAGTTTGTGCTGTTATGGTGGAATTTGTTCAGGGTGAGGGTGGAGTTATTCCACTTGAAAAGGCTTTTGTTGAAAAGATTTTTGAGGAATGTCCAAAGAGAGATATTCTCATTATCGCTGACGAGGTGCAGACAGGTGCAGGAAGAACAGGTAAGTTCTTAGCATCTGAACACTTTGGCGTAAAGCCTGACATTACAACTATGGCAAAGGGAATTGCAGGTGGACTTCCTATCGGAATTTGTCTTGCGAATGAAAAATGCTGTGATGTTTTGTCAGCAAGCACACACGGTTCAACTTTCGGGGGAAACCCTATCTGCTGTGCAGGTGGACTTGAGGTTGTAAACAGACTTACAAGCGAGGGATTTCTTGACGAAGTTTCAAAGAAGGGTGAATACATCAGGGCTAAGCTTCTTGAAATCGACGAGGTAGACGGCGTTGACGGACTTGGTATGATGATTGGCATTCGTCTTAAAACCAAAAAGGCAGGGGAACTTTGCAAGGCTTGTCTTGACGAGGGACTTCTGGCACTTACAGCAAAGGACAAGTTAAGACTTCTCCCACCACTTACAATTTCTTATGAGGAAATTGACGCAGGAATTGAAATACTAAATAAACTTATGGAAGGGTAGGCCCTTCAGCCACCTCGCCTATTTTTTCATTTGAGAAAACAGTCACCTTTGAGTGACGGCGGCTATCGGCTCACTTGACGCTCGCCTTAAATTGAGAAATAGTAAAATAAGTTTACATTATGGGTAGGCACTTAAGCCACCACGACTTAAATTTAAACAACTAATAAAGGAGATTTACTATGAAACATTTACTTAAAATGCTCGACCTTTCAAAGGAAGAAATCATTGACATTCTTAATCTTGCAGACCAGCTTAAATACGAACAGAAGAACGGTATTGCACACCGTCACCTTGAGGGTAAGACTCTCGGTATGATTTTCCAGAAGTCATCAACCCGTACAAGAGTTTCATTTGAAACAGGTATGTATCAGCTTGGTGGTCAGGCACTTTTCCTTTCAAACAGGGATTTGCAGATTGGCCGTGGCGAACCTGTTCAGGACACAGCAAGAGTTTTGTCACGTTACCTTGACGGTATTATGATTCATACATTTGAACAGAAGGAAGTTGAGGATTTGGCTGAATACGGCTCAATTCCGATAATCAACGGACTCACAGACTTTTGTCACCCTTGTCAGGTGCTTGCTGACCTTATGACTATCCGTGAACACAAGGGCCGTCTTGAAGGACTTAAAATGTGCTATATCGGTGACGGAAACAATATGGCAAATTCACTTATCGTTGGTGGATTAAAGGTTGGAATGGACGTTGCTATTGCTTGTCCTGACGACTATCAGCCAGATGCAAAGGTGCTTGAATTTACAAAGGAATACGGCGATAAATTCACAATGACAGCTGACGTGTTGGAAGCTGCAAAGAACGCTGACGTTCTCTTTACTGACGTATGGGCTTCTATGGGACAGGAAGGCGAAGCTGAAAAGAGAAAGATTGCATTTGCAGGCTACCAGATTAACGACGAGGTAATGGCTGTTGCACACGCTGACGCAATGGTACAGCACTGCTTGCCTGCACACCGTGAAGAAGAAATCACAGCCAAGGTTTTTGAAGCACACGCTGACGAAATCTTTGACGAAGCTGAAAACCGTCTCCACGCACAGAAGGCAGTTCTCGTTAAGGTTATGGGATAATAAAATTAGAGTATGAAACGAAGTTCGTAAAAAACGGACTTCGTTTTTATTTTGGCATTTTTTAAAAATTTTTCTCACAAAATGGTATTTTAGATTGTCTTTAATAGTGAGGTATTATTTTAAAGGGAGGAATATTATGAATTTCAAAAGAAAACTGATAGCATTGTTGTCGGTTATGTGTGTTATTTTTACAACAGGCTGTGAAAAAGCACCTGAAGAAGTAATTAAAGAAAACGAGATTTTAAACAATGCTGAAATTCCAAGCGATAAGGATAATCTTATTGAATACGCTACAATGGATGAAATCCGAGCATGCGTTGATGAAGTAATCAAGAATAATACCACTAATATACAAGTGGATAAAATACATATCAGTGAAGGAAAAACTATGCCTTCATACACAGTGAAGCTGAAAAAGGCTTTTGACGAGCAGGATTTAGTTGAGATAGATAATCTGATGACATATTTATATGGAGAATATGATAATACTATCATGTTTGATAATGCGTCCGGATTTTACGAGGATTATGATATAACATCAGAACAATACTGGTTTGGTAAGGATGATTCGGGGCGTGAAATGGACATACTGAATTATCATCCGGCGAATATTGACGTTATGCAAGGTGGTATTCTGTTGTGGTCGTGTGGTTGGTCATATGTAGTAGATTCAACTGTTTTTGACTATGGAAACGGAAATATATGTAGTAATGAATATTTAGTCAAAGAGTATTTCCCACTTTTTGGCGATGAATACGGTGATGATGCTTATATTCTTACAGACGGCAAAGAAATGAAAGTAAGCGATGCCGTTAAGATGGTTGAAGATTTTTACAACAATAAAATAAGTGTTCTTACGGATAATACAGTTTCTTTCAGGGCACAACAGGTTGATGTTTATGGTGATGAAGGTGTTCACGTTATAAGTGTATATGTACAGATGGTTGATAAAAACGGAAACAATTTTGACAACAGGGATTTTCATATGAATTTACCTGAATCATATAACGACGGAGAAAACCCTTACATTTTTTATCATCAATGCAAATCGGATGTAACCCGTACTGATAAATTAACAGACTACTGTATTGAATTTGTGCCTGTTATGGATGAGGTTATCAATAATGGTGAAAAACTTGTTTCATTTGAAAGTGCTTTGAATATTCTTTCATCACGGCTTGCTACATCAGCTATGTATGAATTTGATGCCATAGAACTTAAATATTATATGGTTGCTGATGCTGAAAAGGGTTCTCTTC
>JAFTNX010000044.1 GCA_017451665.1 Oscillospiraceae bacterium
AGTGTGGATATGAGTATCGTAGAAAGTATGTATATTTATTATGCAGATGACCCATATGATGAAAGAAATCATAATTCAACACGTTATTTCGCAATGAATCCCGTGTCTGACAGAGTTCGTGAGCTTATGAAACAGCTTGTTCTTAATGCCGTTCCTTATAATTATGAAAGCAACGTGGTATACGGTCTTAATCTTTTTGGAAATACAACAGTGATTGTTCCTCCTGAATACGAGCATCTCGCCAAGGAGCTTTACAGCTATGGCAGTGAAGACTGGATTGACTGGAACGACAGCGAATACTACCACGATTACTACGAGGACGAGTATTACTACTAAACCAAAAATCCCTTGCCTTATGGTGAGGGATTTTTAAGCATTTCATCACTTTAAACCTTAAAAGCGTTGACATATTAAAGCTTTTGGTGTATAATATATTCAGATTTAAAATTCTATGAAAAGAGTGATTGATATGAAAATTGCAATTGTTGGTCTTGGTCTTATCGGAGGCTCACTTGCAAAGGCTATAAAGAAAAATACAAATCACACTTGTTTTGCCATTGACAAAAACAAGCAGACTATTCTTGCTGCAACAGAGCAGGAGTCAATTGACGGGGAAATTGAGGTTTCTGACCTTAAAAAATGCGACGTGGTAATTGTTTGTCTTTACCCTGAAGCAACTGTGAAATTCATCACAGAAAATGCCGGGAATTTTAAAACAGGTGGAATTGTAATTGACGTTTGTGGCGTCAAGGGGGCTATTGTTACACCTTGCGAAAAGGCACTTTCACAGGTGGGAGTTAAGTTTCTTGGCTGTCACCCTATGGCTGGGCGTGAATTTTCGGGATTTGAATACGCTGTTGACAATCTTTTTGACAAAGCAAGCTTTATCATCACAAAAACTGAGAATTCCGACAGCGAGGTAGTTGCAAAAATCAGCGATTTAGCCCTTGAAATCGGCTTTCGTGAGGCTGTTGTGTCTACTCCTGAAGAACACGACAAGGTTATCGCCTTTACAAGCCAGCTGGCACATATTGTGTCGAGTGCTTATGTAAAATCCCCTTCTCTTTTTAATCAGGCAGGATTTTCAGCAGGAAGTTTCAAGGATTTGACAAGAGTTGCAAAGTTGAACGAAGATATGTGGACAAGTCTTTTTATGCTGAACAAAAAAGCGTTAAGCGACGAGATTTCTTGTATTATCGACAGACTGTGCGAATACAAAAATGCACTTGATGATGAGAATTACGAAGAAATGCACAGCCTTCTCAAAGATGGTCGTGAGCTTAAGGAAAAGAGCATTGAACAAGCATAACTGTTTCAATTGACAATTGACAATTGACAGTTGACAATTAAGGTGTTGCCTTTGGCAACGTATTTAAAAAGACAAAAAAATTAAGAGTAGGATTTCGGTCCTACTCTTTTTTGTGCCTGACAAAGTATAAAAAGTTTGGTCAAGCTTTTCATAAGTCATAGCCTTGTTCTCGCAATTCTCTAATTTTTCTGGCGAAAAACAACCAAGGCTGGTTTTACAACAAAGTAATAAAAGTCACAAATGAAATAAAGGGTCAAAGCCCCTTCATCACATTATTACTACCAAAACAAAAAGCGTACGGAAAATCCGTACGCTTTAAGTTGTCATATATCTCCCTTCGGGAGCTATGTCAATTGTCAATTGAACATAATGCTGTTGAGGATAGATTCGAGCATTTCCTGTCTGCCTGATGAGAGGCTGTCAACAACTTCGCCCTTTTCGAGAGCGTACTTTTCAAGGTCTTCCATAGAAACCTTACCAGCGATAATGTCAGCGCCGATTCCTGTATTCCATGAAGCATATCTGTCGTCAACAAACTTGTCAATTCTGCCGTCTTCAATCATCTTGGCAGCAATTCTGAGACCAAGTGCAAATGTATCCATACCAGCGATATAGCTGTAGAAAATATCTTCCATTGTGTATGAGCCACGTCTTGCCTTTGAGTCAAAGTTAAGACCACCGTTTGTGAAACCGCCTGCCTTGAGAACTTCGTACATACAAAGTGCAGCGTCATAAACGTTTGTTGGGAACTGGTCTGTGTCCCAGCCGAGAAGTGTGTCGCCCTGGTTGGCGTCGATTGAGCCGAATACACCGTTATCTCTTGCAACTCTAAGTTCGTGCTGGAATGTGTGCTGTGCAAGTGTAGCGTGGTTAGCTTCGATATTCATTTTAAAGTCGTTTTCAAGGCCGTACTTACGCAAGAAACCGAGAACTGTTGCTGTGTCAAAGTCGTACTGGTGCTTTGTTGGTTCCTTTGGCTTTGGTTCAATATAGAAGTCGCCTGTGTATCCCTTTGAACGTGCATAGTCAACTGTCATTCTCATAAGTCTTGCCATGTTGTCCTGTTCAAGTGCCATATTTGTGTTGAGAAGTGTTTCGTAACCTTCACGGCCACCCCAGAAAACATAACCCTTACCGCCGAGCTTGATTGTTGAATCAACAGCCTTCTTAATCTGTGCAGCAGCGTATGCAAAAACGTCAGCAGATGGTGAAGTTCCAGCACCGTGCATATATCTTGGATGGTCAAAACACTTAGCAGTACCCCAGAGGAGCTTCTTTGAAGGGTCCTTAGCCATCTTTTCAGCAACGTAATCTACGATTTCGTCAAACTTGGCATTTGTTTCAGCAAGTGTTCCGTATTCAGGTGAAAGGTCTCTGTCGTGGTAGCAGAAGTAGTCGATTGAAAGCTTATCCATAATTTCAAAAGCAGCGTCAACCTTTGCCTTTGCTCTTGCTTCAGGTGAAGCCTCGCCCCATGTCTTGTCAGTAGTTCCACAACCGAACATATCTGTTCCGTCGCCACCCATTGTATGCCACCATGAAAGTGCAAATCTAAGCTGTTCCTTCATTGTTTTTCCCAAGATAACTTCATCAGGATTGTAGTACTTGAAAGAAAGCATATTTGTTGATTTTGGTCCCTCGTACTTAATTACGGGAATGTCCTTGAAAAATTCAGCCATTTTAATACCTCCGAAGTCTTGTCCTTAATCGGACCTGTTTTTGTAAAAACGATTACATACATATAATACTACAATAATCACTCATTTGTCAATAGATTTTTTTGCACTTTGAAATAAAAAATGAAACCCTGACGGTTTCACCGACCTCGCCTTTTTTGAATTCTGAGAGGGACAATGCCTTTGAGTGACAGCGTATTATTGCCTCGCTTAAACTCGGCTTAAAGAGATATGGCAGAGCTTTTTGTTTTGCGACATACCCTGCGATAAGAAGCAAATTTGTGACACACCTTATGATAAGAACAGCGTTTATAGAAATACCCAAATAAAAAGATATGTGGCAGAGATGACCGTGCAACTGTGACACAAAAAAAGAGCAGGAAAAATTCCTACTCTTAATTTTTGTCTTTATAAGCCGAGCCTTAGCAAACCGATAACACCCGAGCACTCAAAACTTTGACAATTCTCAAATGAAATGCGAGGGTAGGTGTCATCGGCGACACGCCGACTATTTCTTTTCTGTTTCAGCTTCTGGAGCGTTCTTCTTAACGCTTTCGATACCGTTCATGCAGCTAGCCTTTGAGTTGTA
>JAFTNX010000045.1 GCA_017451665.1 Oscillospiraceae bacterium
GCCTTTGACAAAGCCTATGAGGGCAGGGTTTTTCTGTCGGAAAGACTCACCCACCTTTACAAAAACGGAGTTAAGCTTTCTGTGGGGCAGGAGGGACTTGTGGTTAAAAACCAGAGTGAAACTATGCTTGCCTATGGGTATGATGAAGAATTTTTAGGGCTTTGCTGCGAAATTGACGACGTTATAAAACAGGTCAAGAATTTTTATTAAGCCCAAGGAGGGACAAGTTTTTTGAAAAAGAATATTTTTTATGACAGCGTCCCTTTTTGTGATAAAAAAACGGCTGTGGCTATGGGGATTTTTGACGGAGTACATCTCGGCCACAGAAGTGTTATAAAAGAGGCAGTTTCCTTTAAGGAAAAGGACTTTATGGCTGTTGCCTTTACCTTTAAAAACGAAACGGTTTTTAAAAAGGGCGAAAAAATAAAAGGGATTTTGTCGGACGACATCAAGGCAGAAAGACTTATCAGGCTTGGCTGTGATATGGTGGTTTCACCGGATTTTTGCGAGTTTAAGGAATATAGCTGTGAGGATTTTGCAAGAGAAATTCTCATAAAAAGACTTAACGCAGGAGTGGTTGTGTGTGGCGAAGATTTCCGATTTGGAAAAAATGCGTCAGGCGACTATGAAACCCTGAAAAAGCTTGGGGAAAGTCTTGGCTTTGAGGTGAGAGTTGTAAAGGCGTATGAGGTTGATGGCGAGGTTTTGTCCTCAACTATGGTGAGAAGTCTTATCAACAACGGCGAAATCAGTAAAGCAAACAGCCTTCTTTGTGAAAACTATCAGCTTGAGCTTGAGGTTGTGCACGGAGTACAGCTTGCAAGAACCTGGAATTTCCCGACGATAAATCAGGTTTTCCCAAAAAATCTTGAAAAGGTGAAATTCGGAGTTTACTGTTCAAGGGTGCTTATCGACGGAGTCTGGTATAAGGGTGTTACAAACGTGGGGGTCAAGCCTACTGTAAAAAACAAGGGCGAGGTCCTTTGTGAAACCTTTATAATGGACTACGACGGGGATTTGTACGGAAGAACTTTAAGACTTGAGCTTTGTGAGTTTATAAGGGCAGAAAAGAAATTTGAGTCCCTTGATGAACTTAAAGAGGAAATTGCAAGAAATAAAAAATTTGCAGAAAAATACTTTTTCGCAATTGACAATTGACAATTGACAATTATGGTATCGCCTACGGCGATATATTGAAATAAGAAAACAGAAAGGTTGAAAAAAGAAATGAACAAGGTTAGAACAAGATTTGCACCGTCACCAACGGGCTATATGCACATCGGAAATTTGAGAACAGCACTTTTTACTTATATTATCGCCAAGAAAAACGGCGGTGATTTTATCCTCAGAATCGAGGATACAGACCAGGGACGTCTTGTTGAAGGCGCTACTGACGTAATCTATAAGACACTTCGTGACTGTGGTCTTAACTGGGACGAAGGTCCTGACGTAGGTGGCCCTGTTGGTCCGTACATTCAGTCAGAAAGAATGGGTATGTTCAAGCAGTACGCTGTTGAACTTGTTGAAAAGGGCGAGGCTTACTACTGCTTCTGTGACAAGGAAAGACTTGAAGAAGTAAGAGCTATTCAGGAAGCAAGCGGAATTATGCCGATGTATGACAGACATTGCCGTGACCTTTCCAAGGAAGAAGTACAGGCAAAGCTTGACGCAGGTATCCCTTATGTTATCAGACAGAAAGTACCTACTGAAGGGGAAGTTACATTCCACGACGAGCTTTACGGGGATATTACTGTACCTTGTTCAACTCTTGACGACCAGATTCTTATCAAGACTGACGGAATGCCGACATACAACTTTGCAAACGTAGTTGACGACCACCTTATGGGAATTACTCACGTTGTAAGAGGTAACGAGTACCTTGCTTCTGCACCAAAGTATAATCTTCTTTATAACGCTTTTGGTTGGGAAGTTCCAAAGTACATTCACGTTGAACACATTATGAAGGACAAACAGCACAAGCTTTCTAAGAGAGATGGTGACGCTTCATATCAGGATTTGATGGAAAAGGGCTATCTTACACCTGCTGTTTTAAACTATATCGCACTTCTCGGCTGGGCACCAAAGGGCGAGCAGGAAATCTTTACACTTGAAGAGCTTATTGAAGAATTTGACATCAGCGGACTTTCAAAGTCACCAGCTATCTTTGACGCAGTGAAGCTCAAGGCAATAAACGGCGAATACATCAGAAAGCTTTCAATTGACGAATACCTTGAAAACGCACTTCCATACATTAAAAAGGCTGTTAAGAGAGAAGATGTTGACGTTAAGAGAATTGCACAGCTTTTACAGCCAAGAACAGAGCTTTTCACAGATATTCCTGAACAGATTGACTTTATTGATGAGCTTCCTGAATACGAAAATGCTCTTTACTGCCACAAGAAGATGAAGACAAATGAAGAAAATTCACTTGAGTCTCTGAACGCTATTCTTCCTGTTTTAGAGGGAATTTCTGACTGGACTGAGGAAAACATTCACGAGGCACTCTTTAAGCTTATTGAAGAAAAGGGCGTTAAGAATGGTATCATTCTCTGGCCTCTCAGAGTTGCAGTATCAGGTAAGAGCTTTACTCCGGGTGGAGGAATTGAGCTTTGCGTTATTCTTGGAAAAGAAGAAAGTATCGCAAGAATTAAAAAGGGTATTGAAAAATTATCCTGAGCTGTCACAGCACTGTCACATTAGGGTGATAGAATTTACAAGGCTTTTGTTAAATATTATTTACGAAAGGAGTTATTTCGCAAGGATTATGCGAAAATAAATCAGAGCTATGATTGAAGTAGTAAATCTTTCTAAGCATTATGGCGATAAAAAAGCTGTTGACGGCATTTCCTTTAAGGCTGAAAGTGGCGAAATCTTAGGCTTTTTAGGACCTAACGGTGCAGGAAAATCAACAACTATGAATATCCTCACAGGATATATTTCCTCAACTGACGGAAAAGCCCTTATCGACGGAATAGATATTCTCGAAGACCCGATTAAGGCTAAGGCAAAAATCGGTTATCTTCCTGAATTGCCACCGCTTTATATGGATATGACCGTTAAGGAATACCTTAACTTCATTTATGATTTGAAAAAATGTAAGCTTCCGAGAAATACACACCTGCAGGACATCTGTAAGCTTGTAAAAATCGACAATGTTTACAAGAGAATTATAAAGAATCTTTCAAAGGGTTATAAGCAGAGAGTAGGACTTGCTCAGGCGCTTGTGGGAAACCCACCTGTACTTATTCTTGACGAACCTACTGTTGGTCTTGACCCTAACCAGATTATTGAAATCCGTTCACTTATTAAAAAACTTGGTAAAAACCATACAGTTATTCTTTCATCACATATTTTGTCTGAGGTACAGGCAGTATGCGACAGAATTGTAGTTATAAATCAGGGTAAGATTGTTGCTGACGATACTGCAAACAACCTTTCACAGAGCCTTTCAAACGACCACAGACTTCTTGTGAGAATTGACGGCCCTAAGGACGAGGTTTTAAAGCTCATAAAGACAATTCCGGGGGTTGAAACAGTTATAGTCAACACCGAAATTGAAAAGGGCGTATGGGAATACCGAATTGAGGCAGGGGAAGGAAACGACATCAGACGTGAACTTTTCAAGCGTCTTGCACAGAGAAACTGGTATCTTCTTTCAAGCAAATCAACCGAGCTTTCACTGGAAGACATCTTCTTAAAGCTCACAATGGGCGAGGAGCTTTCAAAGAAGGACAAGGAAACTCTTAAAAAATCAAAGAAGGGGGATAATAAGTAATGGGTGCTATTTTCAGAAGAGATTTGCTGGGATATTTTACATCGCCTGTTGGTTATATTTTCCTTGGCGTTTTCTATGCAGTTTCAGGATTTTTCTTTTATTCATCATCAATCAGCGAAGGCTCAACAGACCTTTCACAGCTGTTTATTATGCTTTACTTTGCACTTTTAGTGCTTGTGCCTATTCTCACAATGAGAAGCTTTTCGGAAGAAAAGAAGCAGAAAACCGAACAGTGTATTCTCACAGCTCCTGTAAGCCTTGCAGGTATTGTTTTTGGTAAATTCTTAAGTGCATTTGTAGTATATCTTATCGGTATCTCATGTACTGTTGTTTATGCAGTGACCGTGTCATTTTTTGCGACCCCTGACTGGAATGTAGTTTTAGGAAACATCACAGGACTTGTTCTTTTGGGTGCATCCTTTGTGGCACTTGGAATTTTGATTTCATCACTGACAGAAAACCAGATGGTTGCCGCAATTTTAAGTATGGTGCTTATTCTTGCACTTTACATCCTGCAGGTAATCGCAAATTATGTAGAAATTGAATGGCTTGCAA
>JAFTNX010000046.1 GCA_017451665.1 Oscillospiraceae bacterium
CTGATTAACGATAATTTTATCACTATCACCACTTCTTCTACAAAGTGTATCAGGAAAATATTCTCTTACAACAACCTTTTCATTAGTAACCTTATCATAACCGATATATGAAATACCTTCACCATTGCTTGAAAGAACACGACCTACTATATATCTGTCATCAAGTGTAGTTCCGGGAGTAAGATAAGAGTTTGACTGCAGCACAGTAGAATCGTAATTGCAGAAATTACAATTACCATTGTCATCAAGCTTATTCATACATCCAAGACAAAGTCCGAAATTTTCAGCCACAGCAATCCCTCCATTTCATAGTTTAACAAATATATCATAACAGCATAAAAAGATAAAGTCAACAAAATAAAGTCATTTGTACACTTTGTGAAATAATTTGTATCTCTTTTGTAATATTTCAAAAGAAAAATGTCAAATTATCTGCAGAAAAAGAAACAATCCGTACCACAAAAAAGTACGGATTGTTATAGTTTTAATCGATATAATCAGGAATTTGTCTTTGTGTAGTTGAATAGATAAATCCACCTTCAAGGTCACAGACAACATTCAAAGTCATTCCCTGCTCGTCTTTATAGTCGTTCTTAAAGTAGTATCTGTATTCGTAAGCTACACTTCCACCCTCATAAGTGATTGAAAAAGCGTCACAATCAACAACTTTAGCAACCTTCTTGAATTTATCACCGATAGCAAACTTATCAAGATTGATTTCACTATCAACCTTTTCGCCTTTTGAATTTTTCTTTAAAACACTGAAATCAACGTATCTGACAACTTCAATTATATCTTTTTCATCAGCTTCAATGAAAATAGCCCATTTAGGATACTTCACGCCGTCAATTTCAACGCTCTTATCGTCTTCGATAATATAATCAAATTCTGTTATGAAATTTGCAGCGTCGAAAGCTGATTCGTCAGCAAAATAAACATCAGATTCGTTAATAGCAGTCTTAACAGGCTCACCTACAAATTCTTTAAGGTCGTCAGAAAGATTAAGTCCGCTGTTATCATCAATTTTAAGAATAATAGCAACAATGACTCCTATAATTGCAACTGTAATTACAACTGCAAGAATAATTTTGAATTTTGTATCTTTCTTAACTGCGCTGTCAACAGATTTAACGCCCTTCTTTCTTTCTTTGAATGACGCAAACAGCTTCTTTTTCTGAAGCTTCTTTCCACAAACTTCACATACTTTTGAATCATTAGGGATTTCGCATTTACATCTTGGACAGGTCACTGATAATCAATCCTTTCATAAATCAATCGCCGAGTGTTATCTGGTCTGGGTCTTCAACATCCTTTGCAAAACAGCCTGCTGCAGGGATATTTTTAACCTTGAATTTGCTTAATTCCTTTGCCGTTTCTTCAGAAACAAGATACGCCTTATCAAGGAATGAGCCCTTTGTTTTAAGAGTCATAACCTGAACGCCGATAGTATCTCTTGTTGTCTTAGGACTAATCATAGCAGTATTGAAAATAATAGCTCTGCCGTTTGAAGAACGAGTCATAACAAATTCATTATCTGCTACATAAACGATATTTACAAGCTTGGATTTATTGGAATATGCGTTAGCAAGCTTTTTTCTGTTGGTTTTAGTTTCATAAGCGTTAAGTGGTACTTTAGCAGCCTTTCCGTTTTCAAAGAAGAACACAAGATATCCACTATAATCGGTAGTAGTTATCATTGTTCTGACATTTTCGCCCTCTTCAAATCCGAGAGATGCAGCGATATAGTCACCCATAGCACTTGCCTTTGTAGGCTCAAACTGAGATGCTTTTGCTTTATAAACAGTACCCTTATCTGTAAAGAAAAGAAGTTCTGTTTTATTTGTACCCTCAATTTCAAGCATAAGCTCGTCGCCTTCCTTGAATTTCTGAACATCAGACATTCTCAGTGACTGAGGAGTAATTTTCTTGAAGTAACCACTTCTTGAAAGGAAGAATTTACACTGATAATCAGGGATTTCCTCCTCAACAACCTCTTCCTCTTCAACAGAAGAAATAATCATAGTTTTTCTTGGCTGACCGTATTTTTTGCTTACTTCCTTGAGCTGTTCGATAATCATACTCTTAACTCGTCTGTCAGAGCCAAGAATATCTTCGAGGTCCTGAATTTCAGCAATAAGGTCCTTGATTTCAGCTGTTCTCTTTAAGATATGCTCTCTGTTGAGGTGACGGAGTTTGATTTCAGCAACAAATTCAGCCTGAATTTCATCAATAGAAAAACCAATCATAAGATTTGGAACAACCTCTGCTTCTTCTTCGGTTTCTCTGACAATTTTAATAGCCTTATCGATATCGAGAAGGATTTTTTCAAGTCCCTTCAAAAGGTGAAGCTTGTCCTTTTTCTTTTTAAGGTCAAAGGCAATTCCACGCTTGATACAGCCTTTTCTGAATTCAACCCATTCTTTAAGAATATCATAAACACCCAGAACCTTTGGATATCCGTGAACAAGCAGGTTGAAATTGCAGGAATAAGTATCCTGAAGCGGTGTCAGCTTATAAAGCTTATTCATAAACTTATCTGCGTCAATGCCACGCTTTAAGTCAATAGCAATTTTCAAACCATTAAGGTCAGTTTCATCACGGATAGCAGTTATTTCTCTGATTTTTCCTGCCTTAACAAGAGCAATTACCTTTTCAATAATAGCTTCGATTGTTGTTGTAGCAGGAATTTCAGTTACTTCAATACAGTTTGAAGATTTATCAAAATTATACTTTGCTCTGAGTTTTATTGAACCTCGACCTGTCTTATAAATCTTGTCAAGTTCTTCCTCATCATATACCATAAATGCCCCACCTGGGAAATCAGGGCCTTTAAGGGTTTCAAGAGCGTTAAACTCAGGATTTCTCATAAGAGAAATAGTAGTTTCACAAATTTCCGAAAGATTAAAAGGACAGATAGCACTCGCCATTGATACACCGATACCAACGTTAGCATTCACTAAAATTGACGGGAATGTAACAGGCAAAAGTGATGGCTCTGTAAGAGTGTTATCGTAGTTCGGGACAAAATCAACAGTATCTCTGTCAATTTCTCTGAAAAGCTCGTTACAGATAGGGTCAAGCTTTGCCTCTGTATATCGTGATGCAGCGTAAGCCATATCTCTTGAATAAGCCTTACCAAAGTTACCCTTACTCATTACATAAGGGTGCAAAAGTGCCTCGTTACCTCTTGCAAGACGCACCATTGTTTCATAGATAGCGCCGTCGCCGTGAGGATTAAGCTTCATAGTCTGACCAACAATATTTGCAGACTTAGTAAGGCTTCCTGTAAGAAGTCCCATTTTATACATAGTATAAAGCAGTTTTCTATGTGAAGGCTTAAAACCGTCGATTTCAGGAAAAGCTCTTGAAACAATTACGCTGACAGCATAAGGCATATAGTTCTTTTCAAGAGTTACAGTAATAGGCTCTTCAACTATTGTGCCTGCACCTTCAATATATGCGTTACTTTTAGGAGCAACTTTTTTCTCGGGTTCTTTTTTCTTTTTAGCCATTTTTAGAACACGTTCCTTTTTATTATTTTAGCTGATGTCTGCCATTTCAAGGTAATCAATACCGTTATTTGCGATAAAAGTCTTTCTGTCAGCAAGATTATCACCCAAAAGCATATCAAACATATAAGCTGTATGTTCAACATCATCAGGATTAACCTTGATAAGACGTCTTGTTTCAGGGTTCATAGTTGTGAGTGCCATCATATCAGCCTCGTTTTCACCAAGTCCCTTTGAGCGCTGAATTGTAAACTTCTTATCGCCAATCATACCGAGAATTTTAGCCTTTTCCTGCTCATCATAAGCAAAATAAGTTCTATCCTTAGTAGTGATTTCAAAAAGTGGTGATTCAGCAATATAAACATAGCCCTTATCAATAAGAGTAGGCGCAAGTCTGTAAATCATTGTGAGAATAAGAGTTCTAATCTGGAATCCGTCGTAGTCAGCATCGGTACAGATAATAATCTTATTCCATCTGAGGTTTTCAAGGTTAAAAAGTGACAAATCCTTGTTTGCCTTAGTTTTAACTTCAACTCCACAGCCAAGAACTTTTACAAGGTCAGTGATAATTTCACTCTTGAAAATTCTATCGTAGTCAGCTTTAAGGCAGTTAAGAATTTTACCTCTTACAGGCATAACAGCCTGGAAATCACTGTCTCTTGCCATTTTTACAGAGCCGAGAGCCGAGTCACCTTCCACGATGTAAAGCTCACGTCTGTCAAGGTCTTTTGTACGACAGTCAACAAACTTCTGCACCTGATTTGCAAGGTCGATAGTACCTGAAAGTTTCTTTTTGATGTTAAGACGTGATTTTTCAGCACTTTCACGGCTTCTCTTGTTAATAAGCACCTGCTCTGCAATTTTAATTGCTTCGTCAGGGTTTTCAATAAAGTAAACCTCAAGCTGATGCTTGATAAAATCAGTCATACAGTCCTGAATAAACTTATTTGTAATTGACTTCTTAGTCTGGTTTTCGTAAGATGTCTGAGTTGAGAAGTTACTTGAAACAAAAACAAGACAGTCTTCAATATCCTCGAATTTAATCTTAGTTTCGTTTTTAGTATATTTATTATTAGTCTTTAAATAGTTGTCAATCTGATATACAAAAGCATTTCTCACAGCCTTATCAGGTGAGCCACCGTGTTCAAGGTAACTTGAGTTATGATAATGCTCAATTTTCTTAATCTTATTTGAAAAAGTAAATGACATAAGGAGTTTAACCTTATATTCATTCATATCTTCTCTGTCCTTACCACGTCTTTCAGCAGTCCATGTCTGGATAGAAGTAAGGTTCTGTTCATTTACAATTTCAGCAACATAATCCTCAATACCATTTTCATAGAAGTATGTTTCTTCTTCAAAATTTCCGTTTTCGTCCTGATTTCTGAAAACAAACTGGATTTTAGGATTTACAACAGCCTGTTTTTTCAAAACATCCTGATAGTATTCCTTTTCAATATCAATATCTGTGAAAACTTCAAGGTCAGGCTTCCAACGTGTTTTGGTACCTGTCTTTTTACGGGTTGTAGCCTCTTTTTCAAGTTTGCCTACAATATCTCCCTTTTCAAAGTGAAGGTTATACTTGTATCCGTCTCTGTAAACTTCAACATCCATAAATTCAGAAGAATACTGAGTAGCACAAGCACCGAGACCATTAAGGCCAAGAGAATACTCATAGTTATCCCCATCGTTGCTGTACTTACCACCAGCATAAAGCTCACAATATACAAGTTCCCAGTTATATTTACCTTCAGCATTATTCCAGTCAACAGGACATCCTCGACCAAAATCTTCAATTTCAATTACGCAGTTATTATAACGCGTAATAATAATCTTGTCACCATGTCCGTCTCTTGCTTCGTCGATAGAGTTAGACAAGATTTCAAAAATAGAATGCTTACAGCCTTCAAGTCCGTCTGAACCAAAAATAACTCCAGGACGCTTTCTTACTCGGTCAGCACCCTTTAAAGCAACTATCGCTTCGTTACCATAAGCCTGTGTTTTTTTAGCCATTTGCCTCTTCTTGTCCTTTCTCTTCTGAATTTTTCTTTTCCTTTAAGCTTTCGGTATCAATTTCAAAAAGTGATGCAAAATATCCGAATGCAACAGCCATAACTGCAAGGAAAATAAAGAGAATTAAAAATCTCACTGAAAATTCTCCGAAAATATTTCTATACATAATATACGCTATTCCGCCGAAATACAAAGCGCTGTTAAAGTAGTTTACACCCTCTGAAAGTACCCAGATAATTGCAGGAAGAACAATAATCAAACCGATTATTGAGCCAGCTTTAAATCCGATATCCCAGAGATTAAAAACAGCACCTAATATAACAACAATCAAAGCTGTGCCGACCATAGCGCCAGCAGAAACCAAAAATTTCTTATCCATAGCATATTTTCCTTTCAAAAACACTACATTTAGCCATTATAAATAATTATAGCACAAATAATTGTGTACGTCAATGAAATTTTCATACAATTTTTACAGTAAGTAATTATTCAAAATATTTATAATAAAACGCATATAAAAAAAGTTGTCTGAATATAATGAGTTATCAAATGCTTGGCAACAAAGTATAAAACAATGTAAAAAATTCTTACAGGAGGGTGCTATGGACCTTAGATTACAAAAAGAAACCATCGCAGTTAAGGAAACTGTGCTGGACTCCTGCTTTGAGCAGGCAGTAGAAACCGACTACATATTGCCGGACTATTACCCAGACATTTTCAGAATTATCAAGTGCAGAATTATCCCGAGAACTGTTTCTCACAGTATTATCGGCAGTGAAATGTCAGGTGATTCAAAAAAACTCACTTATGAGCTTGAGGCTTTAATCAGAGTGTGGTATCTTTCAGAAAACTCAAAGGTTATCAACTGTATTGACCACAAGATGAGCTTCACAAAGACGATTGATTTGTCAGTAGAATCAAGATACCCTGAAATCATCATTTGTCCTAAGTGTGATTATGCGAATTGCAGAGTTATCAACAAGCGTCGCCTTGACATCAGAGGTGCTATTTCCACTAAGGTTAAGGTTACTGATGACAAGTGTAAAAAAGTTGTTTGCGATGCCGACGGAATGAATATTCAGCTTAAAAAGAATATGATTGTTTATCCGGGACAGCGACTTATTACATCAAAAAAGATTACAGTAATTGAAGAACTCGAACTTGGAATTGCAAAACCGCCAATTCTCTCTGTTATCAAGTCTGACAGCAGAATTATTTCAAAGGAACACAAGGCTATTTCAAACAAGGTAGTTGTAAAGGGCGAAGCACAGATTGAAATGCTTTATATTTGTAGTAAAGAAGATGAACACGGAATTGAGTCAATGAAATTCACAATACCTTTCAGCCAGATTATTGACGTTGACGGAATTGATGAAAGCTATGAAATTCACACGGACATCTTCCCTGCCTCATGTGATATTATAACCAAAGGCAGTGGTGAATCTACATCCTTTGAATGCGAGCTTGTGGTATTTGTAAATTGTATTGCTTCAAAAAGCTTATCGGGCGATGTAATTATCGATACTTACTCAACCTCATACGAATGTGCTATTGAAAAGGAAAATCTGTCTATCGAAAGCGTCTCAAAGGAAATTTCAGAAAATTCAGTATGCAAGAACACCTTAACATTAAACGATAGCAACATTTCATCAGTAATTGATTGTAGCTGTGAAATCACAAACGTTTCTACACATCTTTCTGATAATAATGACTGTTTTGTTATAAATGGGAATGTCAGCTTTTCTGCCCTTGTGGAAACATCAGAGGGATACCCTGTTATGTGCGAAAACGACAGCGTTTTTGAATACAAAGTAAGCTGTGGTGACGATATTGAGTGTTGTTATTTTGAGCCTGATATTAACATTTCAGGTTGCAACTACACAATGTCAGGTGAAAACTGTGTTGACGTAACAGCTGAACTAACAATTGAAGGTAAAATTCTTAAAAAATCAGAAAAAACTGTTATCACAGACATTAGAATTGACAACGAATGCAAGAAAAACTGTTCAGAAAGCTGTGCGTTAAAACTGTATTTCGCAGAGGAAAACGAGGACATCTGGGAGATTGCAAAGAGAAATTCAACGTCAGTAAAGGCGATTTTAGAAGAAAACAACATTACAGCTGACAAGATTTTTGAAAAAG
>JAFTNX010000047.1 GCA_017451665.1 Oscillospiraceae bacterium
AACCAGACAATTGACAATGAGCTTAATGAGGCTTCAAAGAAAAGAAACGACGCCCTCAGCGAGATTATGATGTATATTTATGGCGAAGGCTATGATATGAATTCACCACCTGAAGAGCTTCCAAGCGAAATGGTTGAAAAGCTGTTTTTCCCAAGCTATGAAAACGGTATTTATGCGCCACTTGCAGAAACTGACGAGAATATTCTTTCACAGCTTAAAATTCAGCTTTATGCACAGCAGAATTATGTTTCTCTCATTTCCGACCAGCTTGTCAGCTACGACAGAAATGTAAGACGTGGAGTTAAGGACGAGTATATTCTTGCAGATTCACAAAAGCTCACAGAAGACTATACAGAAGTAATAGAAGAGCCTTATACAAAGATTACTGACACACGAGCAGCAGACTCTATGGTATCATTTGTTTCAACAGATATGATACCTTTGTTTGCTGTGTTTATTATTTTATTCTCAAGATTTTCAAGTGAAATCCAGAGCAGAAGATTTATGAGCTTTTCTGCAACAAAATACGGAGCGTTTAATTTCACATTGTCAAAAATACTTTCAGGATATGTTGTGTTCACAGTATTTTATGTGATTTACTGCGTGGGGTATTTTGTGATATTTCTGGTGTTTGACAAAAACAGCGGTGCACTTTTTGCACCGGTACAGATTTGTGCTACATACGAGCTTTCAACCGAGGCATTATCGCTTTTTCAGTATATGCTTGTGATAATGGCAACACGATTTGTTTATTGTATCGCTCTTGGAAGTATCGTTATGCTTGTGTCCTTTGTGTGCAAGAGAACAATTATCGCAGGAGTTGCAGGCCTTGTTGCAATCGCTCTGCCACTTATTTTAAAGGAAACATATATCGTAAACAGCGCTATTGTTGCAAAGCAGTATGTTAAAATCATTCTTTCCTGTGATGTGTTTAATATGTATCACGGACTTAACTACGTTGACGTTCTTGGAACACCTGTAAAGGTTTATGTTCTGTTCTTTGTTTTTATGGCATTTATCAGCGTGATTTTTTCTGCAATTACCCTTGCAGTATCTACAAAGCGAGGTGTGGGAGTTGTTTAAATATCAGTTTAAAAGACTTTATGTAAAGCATTTTTTAGCTATACTTATTATCCTTGCAGTTCTTTTTTTAGGGAAGTTTGTAACTGTGAAATTCTTCTACAAGGAAAAGCCGTTGGCGGGCAGGGAAAAGGAGCTTTTTGACAGCCACGTTGAAGCTACCATTGGAAAATCAACCGACGAAAAGCTTGAGTATTTCTATACACAAAAAGCACCTCTTGATAAAAAGCTTGAGGAATATACTTCCAAGGACGAAAAGCCTGACGACAGCTTTTATGAGGAGCTTAATGCACTTACGGATTATTCAACAAAGCTGTTTTCAAATGTATACAAAATCAACGGCGTTGAAAAGTATTCAATCACGGGCGAAGGTCTTGTAAGTCCTTTTGTGCCTGAGGATTTCTATTACAATATGGAGGCATACACGGATATTGATGAGGCTGACGTGATAAATGACGACCATTTTGTTTTGTTTGTCACCTTGCAGTCGTACAACATCGTGCCGATTTTTGTACTTCTGATTGTGGGGCTTTTTGTAGCTGACAGCTTTGAAAAAAGAGTTGACCTTCAGGCGTCAATTTCAAAAAACAGAAAGTCGTTTTTTGTTTCGCAGGAAATAGTACTTTGTATGTTTGTTGGGGTTTTGGTTGTCGTGAATATGCTTGTTGACCTTGCAGTAAGTGGACTTCTAACACACAGCTACGAGCTTTATGCAACAATAAACAGCGTGGAAAGATACTGGGCAATTCCGACAGATATGAGAATTTATCAGATGATAATTCTGTTTCTGGTAGTTGAAATGATGGGTGCATTTATCTGTTATCATATTTTCAGAATTTCAGCGCAGGCAGTTCGTTCAACTAAAAAATATATGGTTTGTGGACTAAGCGTGATAGTTCTCACAACCCTTGTTTCATCGGTTATGCCAAAGCATGCAATATACTTTTTCACGGGAATTACCAACAAGGTAAATGTCATAAACGGCATAAAATACATTCCGAAAATTCACAGCACAAACCTTTTTATCCCTCTGATTGTGGGCGTTGTTCTCACACTTTCCCTTGCAGTTTACAGATTTGTGAAGTTTAAAAAGGTGAGGTAGGAGAAGTTTTTTGTAAACAAAAATCAAATATGATATACAAAGACGGCACAAAGAAACTGATTTTTGATGACGTTGACTTGCCACGCTGGGCTGGGTTTTAATAAGATAAGGCATAATTAAAAAGGATACCATAAAGGTATCCTTTTTTTATTGTTTCCGAAAAACGAAGACTAATGCAAATTATATGATTTACTTTTGTTTTACACATCTGAACAATAACTGCGAAATTGCAGTAATAACAATAATACCCAATGCAAGTGCACTGGCAAGCTTCAGGGTATAAACTGCCTTTTCAAGAAAAGTTGTAAAATCACTTTCAAATGCTGAAGCCATTGTGTAATAAAGTGAGCCACCTGGGATAAGTGGTATGAGTGAGGTTGTAACAACAGGTGCAGCAGGAGTTTTCAGTATTCTTGCCATTATTTCAGAGTAGAATGAAACAATACCTGCTACAATAAAGTAGTTTATTGGTTCGCTTGAAATAAAATGATTAAGAACAACAAACAGTCCCCACGAAAGCAGTCCT
The DNA here is from genome assembly GCA_017451665.1 of Oscillospiraceae bacterium. GTDB lineage: Bacteria > Bacillota > Clostridia > Oscillospirales > Ruminococcaceae > JAAZZIT01. The sequence goes on from JAFTNX010000047.1 coordinate 2,709, forward strand.
CAGACAGCTGCTGCAATCAATCTTTTTCAACGCATATTGAAAATTATGCCAAAGCACAGCGACCCTATAAAAACAGCTACAATATGAATGAGCTCTGAACTTGTCATATTATACATCCTGTAAGAAAAGCAACAGCGAAATATCATGCAGAG
>JAFTNX010000048.1 GCA_017451665.1 Oscillospiraceae bacterium
CATTGTAAATTTCGTTAAAGAAACAGCTGTACTCTCCCGTATGGCAGGCAACACCTGTCTGTTTTTTTCATTCTATCCCCTCGCCGAAGGCGAGGGGAAGAAACTACTCTTCATTGTAAATTTCGTTAAAGAAACAGCTGTATTCACCTGTATGGCAGGCAACACCTGTCTGCTTGACATTCAACAGCAAGGTGTCGTTGTCGCAGTCGGCGTAAATTGAAACAACCTTCTGAAGATGTCCACTTGTAGCGCCCTTATTCCAGTATTCCTGTCTTGAACGACTCCAGTACCATGTATAGCCTGTTTCAAGGGTTTTCTTTAAGCTTTCCTTGTTCATATAAGCAAGCATCAGCACAGTTTTTGTGTCAACATCAAAAGCTATTGCAGGTGTAAGCTCGCCCTTTTCAAAATATTTATCCAGATTGTTTATATCAATTTTAATCTTGCTCATAAATTCTCCTATCTGATAAGTATTCCCTTACTTCTGCAGTCGTCCTTTACTTCCCCGACTGTCAGTTCCTTGAAATGGAAAAGTGATGCTGCAAGTGCTGCCGAGCAGTCTGTCTTTAAAAATGCCTCTGCAAAGTGTTCAAGCTTTCCTGCTCCACCACTTGCAATAACAGGAATTTTAACAGCGTCAACTACCGATTTGAGCATTTCCAAATCAAATCCACCACGCACTCCGTCGGTGTCAATTGAGTTAAGGCAGATTTCACCTGCGCCAAGCTGTTCAATTTTCTTAACCCAGTCGATAAGGTCAATCTGCATATCAATTCTGCCACCGTTAATAAAAACTGTCCACTTTTTGTCAGCAATCTTCTTAGCGTCAATTCCTACGCAGATACACTGTGAGCCGAAAATATCAGCTCCGTCCTTTATAAGCTGTGGGTTTTTAACAGCCTGCGAATTTACAGAAACCTTATCAGCACCTGCTCTCAAAGTTTCTCTGATATCATCAACGGTAGTAATTCCACCACCAACTGTAAGAGGTACAAACACCTTTTTTGCAGTTTCTCTTACAACGTCAAGCATTACGCCTCTGCCCTCGTGGGAAGCTGTAATATCATAAAAAACTATTTCATCAGCGCCCTGCTTATTATATTCATAAGCACACGCAACAGGGTCCCCAACTTCCTTTATTCCCTGGAAGTTTACCCCCTTAACAACCTTTCCGTCACGCACGTCAAGGCAAGGAATTATTCTTTTGGCAAGCATTTATTTTCCCTCCTTGCAAAGCTGTGCAAAATTTTTAAGGATTGTAAGTCCTGCGTCACCTGATTTTTCAGGGTGGAACTGTGCTCCGAAAACTGTTTTTCCGTCGCTTACAAGTGCAGGAACTTTTCCACCATAGGTTGAATACGCAACAACATTTTCGCTGTCGCAGACAGCCTTATATGAGTGAACAAAATACACATAAGTATTATCAGAAAGTCCCTGAGTAAGTGGGCATTCCATATTGAATTCAAGCTCATTCCAGCCCATATGTGGAATAATCAAGTCAGGTTCATCCATATAACGGACTTCACCCTTTATAAGTCCAAGACCGTCGCATTCTTCAAATTCAAAGCCCTTTTCAAACAAAAGCTGCATTCCGAGACAAATTCCAAGAAAAGGCTTTTTGTGTGACTGTTCCTTGATTGTATCAACAAGTCCGCTTTCATTTAACATTTTCATAGCCCAAGGGTATGCCCCAACGCCCGGAAGAATTATTCCGTCAGCATTTATAATTTCTTCCTTGTCCTTTGTGAGCTTGTTTTCAACGCCTAAAAAATCAAGGGCATTTTTAACGCTGAAAATATTGCCTGCGCCGTAGTCAATTATAGCAATCATTAAATTATCATTCCTTAAATAAGATTTACAAAACTCCCTTTGTAGAAAGCACTTCACCATTATTGTTCTTCTTTACGGCATTTTTGAATGCGTGTGCAAACGCCTTGAAAAGTGCCTCTGAAATATGGTGGTCGTTCTTTCCGTAGCAATTTTTAAGGTGGAGAGTAATTCCAGTATTAAAACTCAAGGCTCTGAAAAATTCCTCCACAAGGCAGGTATCCATTTCGCCCATTTTATCGTCAGAAAAATCAGCGTCAAACACCAAAAATGGTCTGCCACTTACGTCAAGGGCACAGAATCCCAACGCCTCGTCCATTGGAATATAAGCGTTTCCATAGCGTAAAATTCCGCTCTTGTCGCCAAGTGCCTGAGCGATAGCCTGACCGATAACTATTCCTGTATCCTCAACTGTGTGGTGTGCGTCAACATAAAGGTCGCCCTTGACATTTACTTCAAGGTCAAGTCCCCCGTGCACTCCAAAAGCTGTAAGCATATGGTCAAAAAATCCCACGCCTGTATCAATTTTAACATTTCCCTCACCGTCAAGGTTAAGCTTAACGGAAATTTCAGTTTCTTTTGTTTTTCTCTCTACCTGTGCTGTTCTTGACATAATTTTCATTCCTTTCAAAAATAGTCAGACAATCTCTCTGAGAGCGTTTATAAGCTCTGCATTTTCTTCCTCTGTGCCTGTGGAAATTCTCAGATAACCCTTGAATTTTCTCACAGCGATTGATTTTTCAAGAAGACTCTCAAAAATTTCATCAGCGTAATCTGTTTTTATAAACACGAAATTTGTAGCGCTCTCATAAATCTTCAAAAGCTTATCGCTTGCCTCCATAAGGAGAACGCACGCCTTATAAAGCTCATTTCTGCCCTCAATCATACGGGCAGTTCTTTCATCAAGAAGTGCTTTTTCCTTAAACACAACCTCAGCAGTTTTCTGTGAAATAATGTCTGTATTGTACGGGGATTTTACTGCCCTCATAGCGTTTGTAATCTTTTCGTTTGCAACAGCAAAGCCCATTCTTATACCTGCAAGTCCGATAGCCTTTGAGCAGGTCTTTAAAATCATAAGATTATCATACTGGCTGACACTATCAAGAAGTGACTCATTCCAGAAATCCATATAAGCCTCATCAAGTACAACAAGGCATTCCTTATTTATCCCGTCAAGGAGCTTTTCAACATTTTTTCTGTCAAGGCCTATTGAAGTAGGGTTACAAGGATTTGAGAAAATAAGCATTTTTGCGTTATTTTCGTTACAGAATGAAACAAGCTCTGAAACGTCAATTGTCAAATCCTCATTCTTTTGAAAAACAAGTGGCTGGGTTTCATAAATGCTACCGTAAAAGGCATACATTGAGAAATCCTGCGACAAGGTAACAACCTTGTCACCTGTTTCCAGGAATGTGCTTGAAATAATACTGATAAGCTCATCAGAGCCGTTACCTGCTGTGATGTATTTTTCTTCAAGATTATAATAGTCAGCAAAAGCCTTTACTGCTTCCTTAGCAAAAGGGTCAGGATATCTGTTAAAGCTAAGCTTTTTGATTTCTTCACAGAGCTTATCCTTTAACTCATCACCCAAATCGAAACAGCTTTCGTTTGCGTCAAGACGGATTTTATATTCCCCCTGAATAGGCTCATAAGGAATTAAATCCTTTAATTTTTTATTCAACTGATACATTTTTTTGCATTTCCTTTCGAGAACTGCGATTTATTTTCAATTAATCGTCGCAGACGATACCTTAATTGTCAATTGTCCATTGTCAATTGTCAATTGTTAAAATCTTACCTTAATAGCATTAGCGTGTGCAGTAAGTCCTTCCTTCTTAGCGATAAGCATAATATCGTCCTTAGCAGCATTAAGTGCGTCTTCTGTGTAGTAGATATAGCTTGAACGCTTTTCAAAGCTGTTTACTGAAAGTGGTGAGAAGAATCTTGCTGTACCGCTTGTAGGTAAAACGTGGTTAGGACCTGCATAGTAGTCACCAAGTGGCTCTGGAGCAAATGCGCCAAGGAATACTGAACCTGCGTTGTCAAGTCTGCCGATGTATTACATTGGGTTTTCAAAAAGGACTTCAAGGTGTTCAGGTGCAAGTCTGTTTGCAATATCGCAAGCCTGGTTTTTATCATCACAGATAATAATTGCGCCGTAGTCTGAAAGTGACTTTAAGATAATGCTTGCTCTTGAAAGGTTAGGAAGCTGTTTTTCAAGTTCTTCGATAGTTTCTTCAGCAATTCTTTCGCTTGTTGTAACAAGAATAGCTGATGCAAGCACATCGTGTTCTGCCTGTGACATAAGGTCAGCGGCAATATACTTAGGGTTTGCCTTGTGGTCAGCAAGCACAAGAATTTCACTTGGGCCTGCAATCATATCAATATCAACCACACCATAAAGGAGCTTCTTGGCAGTAGCAACAAAGATATTACCAGGGCCTACAATCTTATCAACCTTTGGAATCTGTTCTGTTCCGTAAGCAAGTGCTGCAACAGCCTGTGCGCCACCTGCAAGGAATACTCTGTCAACGCCACAAACAGCAGCTGCAACAAGAATATCCTTGTTTGGCTGTCCGTTTTTAAGTGGTGGAGTAACCATAATGATTTCCTTAACGCCTGCAATCTTGGCAGGAATAGCATTCATAAGAACAGATGAAGGATAAGCAGCTGTTCCACCAGGAACATAAAGGCCTACCTTATCAAGACCTCTTACTCTCTGACCGAGAATTACGCCATTTTCCTGTGGGTCGATAAAGCTCTGTGACTTCTGACGCTGGTGAAAAGCAGTGATGTTTTCCATAGCATTCAAAAGTGCGTCAACAAACTTCTGGTCAGCCTCTGTAAGTGCGTCGTTAATTACCTCTCTTGGTACTTCGTAATACTTAGGCTTAACTCCGTCAAACTGCTTTGTAAAATCAATAACAGCCTTATCCCCTTCAGCTCTTACCTTATCGATAATTTCCCCAACAACAGCAGTAACCTTCTTATCGGTTTCGCCGTTTCTCTGTTCAAGCTGATTAAAAAATTCAACTTCGTCTTTTCCGTTTGCAAAAATTTTATTTATAAGTGCCATAATAATCTTCCTTTCTTTAGATGTTAGCTTCGATAAGAGAAACCAGCTTTTCGATTTCTTCCTGTCTGAGCTTCATACTAACCATATTTACAATAAGTCTTGCTGATACCGGAACAATATCCTCAATAACTTCAAGTCCGTTTTCCTTAAGGGTTGTACCTGTTTCAACTATATCAACGATACCGTCTGAAAGTTCAAGAAGTGGAGCAAGCTCAACCGAGCCTTCGATTTTAACAATCTCAACGTCCATTCCCTTGCTTTCAAAATGGGCTCTTGCGATATTAGGGTATTTTGTAGCAATTGTCTTTACGTCATAGCCACCATAGAATTTAGAACCCTTTTTGGTAGCAAGTGCAAACTTACACTTCCCAAATCCCAAATCAACAAGCTCAAAAAACTTACCCTGCATCTCCATAATGGTATCCTTACCAACAACGCCCATATCACAGACACCGTGTTCAACGTATGTAATAACGTCGTTTGCCTTAGCAAGAACAACCTCAATATTTCCGTCCTCGATAGGGAGAATAAGCTTTCTTCCCTTTTCTCTTACAGCAGTACAATCATAGCCGATTTTTTCAAAAAGTGAAATTGTATCCTTTTCAAGTCTGCCTTTTGTAAGTGCAATTCTCAGTGGTTTATTCATCACAGCAGACCTCCTTTATTTCTTCATCAACAACATAAATCTTTTTAATTCCCTTTTTCTTTGCATAATCAATTGTTTCATCAAGGGTATCAAAAAGTCCGTTTTCAACAGTCATTCCCTTATTACAAAGTTCACGGGCATAAGCGATAGCTTCAACAACAAAACCCTTCTTTCCGAAAACAACAGCGTCAGGAATACTGATTTCAGGTGAAGCACCCTTTTTTCTCATATAGTTTGCAATAGCGTCAACATTCACGCCAAAGCCAACAGCATTCACATCTCTGCCGAATTCACCGATAAGCTTATCGTATCTTCCACCCTTTAAAACAGCCGAGCCTACGCCTGAAATATAGCCCTTGAAAACTATTCCTGTATAGTAGTCGATATGGCTTACGATACCCAAATCAACAGAAATCTTTCCTTCGTATCCGAGGCAGGTAAGTCTGTCGTAAACTTCTCTCAGATTAACTAAAATTCCGTCAATCTTATCGTCGGTAAACAGTTCAGCAGCCTTATCAAAAACTTCAACCCCACCAAAAAGTCTTGGAAGCTGTTTTAAAGTCTTGATAATCTGATTATCACCGATTGTATCAAGAAGGTCGTTAAGTGCAGGATAGTTTTTAGCAGAAATAAGCATTCTTATTTCTTCCTCAACCATCTTATCTACTCCCAGCTTATCAATAAGTGCCTTAAAGTAGCCGATATGTCCGATTTCAAGTCTGAAATTATCATCAAATTCCTTAAGTGAAGAAACACCCAGACAAAGAACTTCATAATCGCCACGCTTTACAGATGCGCTTCCGATAAGTTCAACACCTGCCTGCACCATTTCATCACTTCTACCCTTTAAAAGGGAATTATTCTCATAAAGGCTCTGGTTATAAAACAGTCTTAACGGAAGCTCTGACTCCTTAAGTCTTGTTGCAACAAGTCTTGCAATAGGAAGTGTTGAGTCAGGACGCATAACAATAAGTCTGCCCTTTGAGTCAGTAAGCTTATAAAGGCTTTCCTGACGGAAACCTCTTGCGCTTGAGCTGAACACGTCGTAAAACTCAATCCCCGGTGTCACAACCTCGCTATAACCAAATCCCTTAAAAAGTCCTTCGAGCTTGCTTTCAACTTCCTTTCTTGCAAGGCAGTCCTCAAAAAGCAAATCTCTTGTCCCCTCAGGGGTAATCAAATCGTATCTTTTCATATCCTACATACGTCTCCTTGAATGTATTTCAAAATATTTTATCGTGCTAAAGTGTTATCATAGTAACATAATAGCATATTATCACAGTTTTGTCAACCTACAAACTAAACAAAACTCACAAAACAATGCATAACGCATAATGCACAATGCACAAGCAACCCTAACGGTTGCACCGTCCTCGCCTTTTTATTCATTTGAAATGACAATACTTTTGAGTGACGGCGTATATTATTTTACTGCAGAATTATTCAGTTCGCCTGACGCTCATAAAAATCAGAAAAATCCCATCTGGCTTGATTCAGGCAGGTCACCAAACACTCCAAGTTCAGCAAGAGCGTCGATAACCGACTTTGAAACGCCACTTAATTTCTGGAATTCCTCAATGGAAATAAATCCACCCTGCTGTGCAGCCTTATACAAATCTCTCGCAGCGTTTTCGCCGACACCAGACATTGAGCAGAAAGGAAGTCTTAGTTTTCCGTCCTCAATCTGATAAATTGTAGCGTGTGATTTTTCCACATCTATCGGAAGAAATTCATAGCCACGCATCATCATTTCATACATAAGCTGCAAGGTTTCATAAGTACCGCTTTCCTTAGCAGTTCTTGCATTTCCCTTTAATTTAAGCTCGTCCATTTTTGCCTTGGTGAAAGCCTTGCCCTTGATGGCACTTTCAGCGTCAAAGTCCTCACCACGGACAGTAAACATAGCTGCATAGAATTCAACAGGCTTATAAATCTTAAACCAGCAGAGCTTGATTGCAGAAGTAACATACGCAGCAGCGTGAGCCTTAGGGAACATATACTTGATTTTAAGACAGCTGTCAATATACCACTGTGGAACGTTATGGGCAAGCATATCCTGCTTCATCTCGTCAGTAAGAAGCTTTGTAGCATTACCCTTTCTTGTGATTTCCATAATCTTAAAGGAAAGCTTAGGGTCAAGTCCGTGATAGATAAGATATGTCATAATACTGTCACGGGTACCGATAACGTCAGAAATTGTACAGATTCCGTCTTTAATAAGCTCCTGAGCATTTCCCAGCCAAACGTCAGTTCCGTGAGAAAGTCCCGAAATCTGGAGCAAGTCGCTGAAATTCTTAGGACGTGACTCAATAAGCATTCCTCTTACGAAAGGTGTACCCATTTCAGGAATACCGAGAGTTCCCGTATTACAGTCAATATCCTCAGAAGTAACTCCAAGTGCCTCAGGGGATGTAAACAGCGAATAAACCTTTTCGTCTGACATAGGGATTTCCAGAATATCAAGTCCTGTCATATCTTCAAGGTATTTATAAAGTGTCGGAACATCGTGTCCAAGTTCGTCAAGTTTTAAAATTGTATCGTGAAGTGAGTGGAAGTCAAAGTGGGTTGTAACAATTCCCGACGCAGCCTTTTCAGCAGGGTGCTGAACTGGTGTAAAGTCATAAACCTCATAGTCGCTTGGCACAACGACCATTCCACCAGGGTGCTGACCGGTAGTTCTCTTGACTCCTGTACAGCCGTTTACAAGTCTTTGTTCCTCTGCCTTGTTAGCTGTTCTTCCTCTTTCTTCAAGGTATTTTTTAACATAACCATAAGCAGTTTTATCAGCGACGCCACCGATAGTTCCTGCCTTGAATACATGGTCAGCACCGAAAAGTTCTTCGGTATATCTATGTGCAAAGCTCTGATAGTCGCCAGAGAAGTTAAGGTCGATATCAGGCGCCTTATCTCCGTCAAAGCCAAGGAAGGTTTCAAACGGGATATCGTGTCCGTCACGATGCATTGAAGTACCACACTTAGGACAAGCCTTTTCAGGAAGGTCATAGCCTGAACCTACCGAACCGTCAGTAATAAATTCGCTGTATTTACAGTTACGGCAGACATAGTGAGGCATAAGTGGGTTTACTTCGGAAATACCCGACATAGACGCAACGAATGATGAACCTACCGAGCCTCGTGAACCTACCTGATAGCCGTTTTCAACAGAGTTAGCCACAAGCTTCTGAGAAATCATATAAAGCACAGCAAAACCGTGTTTGATAATAGATGTAAGCTCTCTGTCAAGTCGTTTATAAACTATTTCTGGAATATGCTCCTTAAACGGCTCGTTAATTCCCACATCTCCGTCAGGAATAATCACTTCGTCAGGGTCACAGTCGCCATAGATTGAGCAGGCTTTTTTCCAGCAGATAACCTGCAACTCTCTTACAGCACCCTCGATAAATGGTGTGTATGTACCCTTAGGGAAAGGTCTTATATCCTCGTCAACCATATCGGCAATTTTATTCGGATTTGTAACAACAACCTCATATGCTTTTTCTTTTCCAAGATAAGAAAATTCTTCAAGCATTTCTTCTGTTGTTCTGAAAAACAGAGGTGCCTGATTATCAGCGTCAGCAAAGCCCTTTGAAGCCTGTAAAATCGCTCTGTAACAAGCGTCACCCTCGTCCATAAAATGCACGTCGCAGGTAGCACATACAGGTATTCCCAGCTCGTCACCAAGTTCAACAATCTTTCTGTTGAAGTTTCTCAGTTCTTCCTCGCTTTTAGCCTCGCCGTTACGGAGCATATAGCTGTTATTACCAATCGGCTGAATTTCCAGATAGTCATAAAAGCCTGCTATCTGCAAAAGCTCGTCGTGAGGTCTACCCTTGAATACAGCACGGAAAAGTTCACCTGCCTCGCAGGCACTTCCCACAATAAGTCCCTCTCTGTGCTTGATAAGTTCAGATTTAGGAATTCGTGGGTTTCTGTAATAATATTTAAGATTTGAATAAGAAACAAGTTTATAGAGATTTTTAAGTCCCGTTTTATTTTTTGCAAGAATTATCTGGTGGAAGGTCTGTTTGATTGAATTTACGTCCTTCACACCGATGAGGCTATTGATTTTATCAAAAGTAACCTGTAAATTTGCGTGTTCATTCTGAAGCTTCTTAGCAAGATTTATATAAATTCTTCCACACACGTCAGCATCATCACAAGCTCTGTGGTGTTCAAAATCTCCAAGCTTCAGATGGTTTGCAACAATATCAAGCTTGTGTTTTTTAAGTTCAGGCAACATCGCTCTTGAAAGTTCAACTGTATCAAGGCTTGTAAATCTGAAATTCACGCCAAGTCTGTTTGCACAGGCAGTAACAAATCCCGTATCAAAGTCGGCATTATGTGCCACAAGCACAGGGCTTTCTCCACAGAATTCCACAAACTTCAAAAAAGCCTCTCTTTCAAGTGGAGCGTCCTTTACCATACTGTCGTCAATTCCCGTAAGGTCGGTTATCTGTGGTGAAATCGGTCTTTCAGGATTAACAAAAGTATTAAAGCTTTCAACTATTTCAAAATTTTTAATTCTTACTGCACCGATTTCAATAATTCTCTCTGAAAGTGGTGAAAGTCCTGTTGTTTCAAGGTCAAAAGCGATTACTTCATCAGCTAATGAAGAAGTACTGAGTCCTTTTACAATCTTCACTTCGTCGTTGACCTGATAGCCTTCAACGCCAAAAATCAGCTTGAACTGGCCACCGTTTTTTCTGATTTTGTCAACGGCATTCATAGCGTCAGGGTATCCCTGACATACTCCGTGGTCGGTGATTGCAAGCGCCTTATGTCCCCAGGCGTATGCTCTGTCAACCAGTTTATCGGCAGGAGTAAGTGCGTCCATTGCTGACATATTGGTATGACAATGGAGCTCAACTCTCTTTTCTTCTGCGTTATCCTTTTTTGTAGCACGCTTAACCGTCATAATATCCGACGGAGTAAGGTTATATGTACCCTCATAGTTGTCAAGCTCAACTCTGCCTCTTATTACAACTGTACTTCCCTTTTTAAGAAACGGCAACGCCTGCTCAAGTCTTGCACGAGGAAACTTGTTGAATTTTCCTGCTCTGCTTGAAGCAAAAATCTTTACAGTATATGAGCCTGAATAGTCAGTGATAAAAAATGTGCAAATCATTGAACCGTTTTTGATTTCACGGGTTTCAATTGAGAAAATATCACCCCACACAACAACCTCGTCGGTTTCCTCATTTATATCCGAAAGAGGAGTAAACTGATAGTCAGGGCTGATAGGATTTCCCATAACAACGGTGGAATTTTCACCGATAAGGTTAAGTCTTGTGAAATCAAATGAAACTGTTCTGAATTCTGCGTCGCCTGTATTCTGTGAATAGTTTCCTGCTGAATTTTCAGTTTTCTTAGGCTGTTCAACAGGGATAGCCTTTATAAATTCCTCAAGATTTTTTTCGTGATTTATTTCATTTGCATTTTCATTTCCGTCAAAGGAAACAGACAGATTTATGCTGAAAAGCTCGTTTATCATTTTTGAAACTGACACATCAGCATTCGCCTTAGAAAGCAGGTCAAGTCCACCATTTTTAACGGAAACCTTCAATTCGCCGTTTTCATAAACGCAGTCTGCCCCGTCAAGAAAACCATTGACAATAGGATTTTCGTCCTTGACAAACTTAACGATTTCCTCAAAAAGCGAAACAGAAAACACATCAGGCGCATACTTACAGCTGATTGAAAGTCTTTCAAACCCATAAGCCTTACAAAGACGCTTTTCAAACTGCTTTACAGTTTCATAGTCAACGAAATTCCCAAGAGCAACTACAAATTCAGCCTGCTTTTCGTTTTCTTTAAAATTTATTCTGAGTATTTTTCCGTCAGACATTTTTGACGGAATAATATCCTTATGTTCTTCAAAAAATTCCCCAATTACATTACTAATCATTTTAAAATTCCTTTAGAGCTTTTCAATTTCCTCCATAAGTCGTGAAAGTGCTTCGTCTTCACTTACCTTACAGATTTTTTCTTTCTTTTTAAAAATCACAGCACAGCCGTCGCCACCTGCAATTCCGATATCAGCCTCTCCTGCCTCACCGATACCGTTTACCACACAGCCCATAACTGCGACAGTAATATCCTTTTTAACGTCACGGGTTAATTCCTCAACCTTTTTAGCAAGAGAAATAAGGTCAATTCTTGTTCTTCCACAGGTCGGGCAGGAAACAATCTTAACTCCACTACCCTTTCCCACAGCCATAAGAATATCCTTTGCAGCTGCGATTTCCTTGACAGGTGTATCAGTAAGTGAAACTCTGATAGTTTCGCCTATTCCGTCAACAAGCAGACTGCCTATTCCCACAGCCGATTTGATAATTCCCATTCTTTCTGTACCTGCTTCGGTAACACCAAGATGAAGTGGGTAGTTACACTTTTCAGCCAAAAGTCTGTAAGCGTTAATCATTGTATTCACGTTTGAAGATTTTATAGAAATAACTATATCCTCAAAGTCGCATTTTTCTAAAATTTCTGCGTGTTTCAAAGCGCTTTCAACAAGTGCCTCAGGTGTCGGAGAACCGTATTTTGCAAGCAGTTCTTTTTCCAGAGAGCCACTGTTCACGCCAATTCTTATAGGAATATTTTTACTCTGACAAGCCTTGACTACTGCCTTTACTCTGTCTATATCACCGATATTTCCGGGATTTATTCTGATTTTGTCAATACCTGCATCAACTGATGCAAGGGCAAGTCTATAATCAAAATGAATATCTGCAACAAGTGGGATATTCACCTTTTCCTTGATAGCAGGAATAAGCTTGACAGCCTCCATATCAGGAATAGCTGCTCTTACGATTTCACAGCCCGCTTTTTCAAGCTCAACTGCCTGCTTCACACTTCCCTCAATGTCCGTTGAAGGTGTATTTAACATCGACTGAATATAAATTTTCTTTCCGTCAAGAGTAAGGTCTTTAACCTTTACAGCTTTTACATTTCTTGCCATAAAAAATTCCCCATTTATCGTTTTATAATTCTCACAATATCGTTAAAAGTAACCACAACCATCAGAAGCATAAGCAGTGCAAGTCCCACAAGGTGAACAATGCCCTCATGCTCAGGCTTGATTTTTTTACGTCTTATTCCCTCAATGACAAGGAAAACAAGTCTGCCACCGTCAAGGGCAGGAAGTGGGAGAAGATTGAAAATTCCAACGTTGATAGTCATAAACGCTGCCAGAAACAGCAGTTTATCAAGAAGTGCGTCCCAGTCGATTCCCTCGTCGTCTTTTTCGCTTTTAACCACCTGTCCGATTGAGTCAACAATTCCCACAGGTCCCGAAAGGTCATTGATTTTATAAGTTCCTGAAATCAAATCCCCAAGTGAAATCCACACAAGTCTTGCATAGGAAACAGTTGATTTTGCTGCATATTTCAGCACATTCCCAACAGTCACTTCGTCAGGCACAACCTTAAAGTCGATATGAAGTCCGTTTTCGTCCTTTGCAAAAGTAACGCCTTCAAGCTCAACCTTTTTACCGTCACGCAAAACAACCATATCAAAAACTGCGTCTTCATCGCTCTGGAACTGATAGGAAATATCCATATCGGTAAAAATTCTCATACCGTTAATTTCTACGATTTTATCTCCAAGCTCCAGTCCTGTTGAGTGTGAAGTCTGAGTTTCAGCAAACCACGAAACAGTAGTTGAAGTAAGTCTTTCCTCAAGTGAGTGCATACAAACCACAAGTACAAACCCAAGAATAATATTCATAACAGCTCCTGCGATTACGATTAAAATTCTCTGCCATACTTTTTTATTTCCGAAGGCTCTTGCGTCACTGCTGTCAGCGTCCTCGCCTTCCATAGCACAAAACCCACCGATAGGAAAAACTCTCAGCGCATAGGTGGTTTCGCCCTTTTTGAAGCCAAAAAGCTTTGGCCCCATACCAAGAGCAAATTCATTGACCTTAACCCCACAAGCCTTAGCCACAATAAAATGCCCCAGCTCGTGGATAAAAATAATCATTCCAAAAATTAAAATAGCAACAACAATACTCATACGATTATGTTAAAACATATCCTCCCTATGAAATTCTGTTTTTAACAAATTCTCTTGCGATTCTGTCAGCCTCGAAAACATCATCAAGGCAGGTAATTTCCTTCTTTTCAAATTCCGAAAGAACAGCCTTTACAAGCTCGCCTATTTCAAGGAATTTAATTTTTCCGTCAAGAAAAGCAGCAACAGCCTCTTCGTTAGCGCCATTTACCATAGCAGGCATAGTTCCGCCAATTTTAACAGCCTCAATACAAGCCTTCAGGCAGTCAAAGGTGTCATAATCAGGCTTTTTGAATGTTAAAGTTCCATAGTCAGTAAGTGAAAGCTGTTTTGTCGGGCAGTCTGTTCTTTCAGGATACAAAACGGCATACTGAATAGGAATTTTCATATCAGGCACACCCATCTGTGCGATAACTGAAAAATCCTTATACTCAACAGCCGAATGAACAACGCTTTCTCTGTGAACAACCACTTCAATCTGTTCTGGTGTCACGTCAAAAAGTCTGATTGCCTCAATAAATTCAAGTCCCTTATTCATAAGTGTAGCAGAATCAATGGTGATTTTTCGTCCCATAGACCAGTTAGGGTGGTTAAGTGCCTCCTCAATTGACGCATCAGCGATTTCGCTTTTTGTCTTTCCAAAGAAAGGTCCACCTGACGCTGTGAGAAAAATTTTATTAAGACTCTTTTTATCATTCCCCTGCAAGCACTGAAAAATCGCACTATGTTCACTATCAACAGGTAAAACAGGAATTCCCTTTTCCTTTGAAAGTGCCATTACGATTTCGCCACCTGCAACAAGAGTTTCCTTATTTGCAAGTGCAATTCGGAAGTCCTTTGTTCTTTTAGCAAGAAGTGCCTCAACGGTAGGTTTAAGTCCCACCATTCCCACAACGGAATTTAAAAATATATCTGTATCCATTCTTGCGATTTCACAAAGTCCGTCCATTCCTGTGAGAATTTCCACATCGTCGCCCACAAGCTTTTCAAGGTCTTTCTTTTTATTCTCATCAAAAACGCAGACTTTTTTAACATCAAATTCCTTTGTCTGCTGTGCAAGAAGCTCAACATTCCCACAAACAGCAAGCCCTTCAATAGCTATATTATGCTTTTTTGCAACCTCCAATGCCTGAGTTCCTATTGAACCGGTTGAGCCGATTATTGACATAGTTTTCATAAAAAGATGATGTTCCTTTCCCAAAAATAGTCCCTTAATTACTACGAAAAGGGCAGACATCAGATTTTGAATTTTTTAAAATCAAAACCCCGAAAATCTACCCTTCTATGAAATTTTTAAATTAAAAAATCGGAAAATACGCAAGCATCATTGCCATAAACGGTGCTACAAACAGTACGCTGTCAAATCTGTCCATAACCCCACCGTGTCCCGGCATTATATTCCCGTAATCCTTGATGCTGTACTGTCTTTTAATAAGTGACGCTGAAAGGTCTCCGAGAAGTCCCACAACCGAACAGCACATACCAAAAACAAACAGCAAAAAGTAATCCATTGGCAGGTCTGTAATCACCTTGCCATAAAGAAGTCCCACAAGAATAAAAATCAGACCATTTGTAATTGTTCCACCAATAAAGCCTTCAACAGTCTTTTTCGGGCTGATATTAGGACAAAGCTTATGTCTTCCGAAAAATGTTCCCGAGAAATAAGCACCAGTATCAGCAAGCCACGCACCACAAAGTGTGAGTACAACAAGGAAAAGTCCGTGTTTTTTGCTCATATTGTGAATACCAAGCAGGCTATTCATTGAGTAGGTAACAAGAATTGTTGAGCAAAGCATAATTGCCAGCTTATCAAACTTCAAATCCTTATACTGCATAAGATTTGTAGCAAAGGTGATAAGTCCCCAGCCGAGTGTCACAAGTCCGAACCATTTTCCCATATATGATGCAAAAGGTGTTGCAAGTCCGTAAGCAATACAGATTGCCACAGTAGGCTTGAATTTTATACATTCGGTAGCCTTGAAAAGCTCATAAAGCATTCCTGCGATAAGGAGTGCCACAGCAATATCAAGGACAATTGTATTATGGAGCGCAAGTATGACTATTGCAATAACAACAGCCACAGCCCCTGAAATAATTCTTACTTTCATCAGAAGTTCTCCTGTCAATTTCCTAAAATGACTTTACACACCGCCAAAGCGTCTGTTTCTGTCAGAATAGGTTTTTACTGCCTTTTCAAGGTCGGCAGGTTTAAAGTCAGGCCACAGAATATCAGTGAAATAATATTCAGCATAAGCCGACTGCCATATAAGGAAGTTTGAAAGTCTCAGTTCACCACTTGGTCTTATAATCAAATCAACAGGTGGTGCTTCCATTGTATAGAGGTTTCTTGTAATAAGGTCCTCGTCGATTTCCTCAGGTGAAATTTCACCTTTTTTAACCATTTTTGCAATTTCCTGAACAGAGTGTTTTATCTCATCTCTGCCACCATAGTTAATTGCTAAAAAGCAGTCCATCGCATCAAAATTTTCTGACGCTTTTTCAACGTCAGCCATTTTCTGCTGTAAAGAAGGCTTTAATTTTGAACGGTCACCGATAAATCTCAGTCTGATATTTTCTTCAGCAAAGTCCTTGACCTCATCAAGATACTTTTCAAACAAATCCATAATTGCCTCAACCTCGTCCTGTGGTCTTGCCCAGTTTTCAGTTGAAAAGGCATAGTAGGTAACATATTTTATACCAAGCTTTTTACAAGCTCTTGTAATTGTACGGAAAGTCTTTGCGCCTTCCTTATGTCCCATTTTACGAGGCAAAAGGCGTTTTTTAGCCCAGCGACCGTTTCCGTCCATAATTATTCCCACATGCACAGGAACATTAAGAGCATTATTTTCACTCATTAAAAAATCACCTTAGATAGACATAATTTCTGCTTCTTTTTTAGCAATCATATCGTCAACATTCTTAACGAACTTATCAGTTACGTTCTGAACGTCCTTTTCGCAGTTTTTAAGGTCGTCTTCTGTAATTTCGTTATTCTTCTTCATTGCCTTGAACTTATCCATAATATCACGTCTGATAGAACGGAGAGCAACCTTTGACTCTTCCCCTGTCTTTTTGATTTCCTTAACAAGCTCCTTACGTATTTCTTCTGTAAGCTGTGGGAATGTAAGTCTCAAAACGCTACCGTCGTTAATTGGGTTAATACCGATATCTGACGCCTGAATTGCCTTTTCGATAGGAATAAGAGTTGTCTTATCCCAAGGAGTAATAACAAGAATTCTTGCTTCGGCAACAGAAATAGCAGCCATCTGATTTACAGGAGTAGGTGCTCCGTAGTAGTCAACTGTAACTCTGTCAAGAACAGCAGGGTTAGCTCTTCCTGCTCTTACAGCAGCAAGGTCGCCTTCCAGAACGTTAATAGTCTTCTGCATTTTTTCCTTAAGCTTATTCATTGTATCTTTCATAACATAAAATCCTTTCTGTCAGTATTATTCATTAACAACAATTGTACCGATATTTTCGCCCATACAAGCGTCAAGAATATTATCTGGTCTTGCAAGGTCAAAAACAACAATCGGAATATTATTATCTCCACAAAGTGATGCAGCAGAAGCATCCATTACTGCAAGTCCCTTTGAGAGAATTTCGTTATAAGTAAGTTTTTCGTACTTAACAGCGTCCTCATACTTATGTGGGTCCTTATCGTAAACGCCGTCAACCATTGTAGCCTTAAGCATTGCGTTAGCTTCGATTTCAGCAGCTCTCAGTGCAGCAGCTGTATCTGTTGAGAAGAACGGATTACCTGTTCCACAGCCAAAAATAACAACTCTGCCCTTTTCAAGGTGTCTGATAGCTCTGTTTCTGATATAAGGTTCAGCAACCTCTCTCATAGAAATAGCTGTCTGAACTCTTACTTCACAGCCAACGTCTTCAAGAACGTCAGCAACTGCAAGCGCATTCATAGCTGTTGCAAGCATACCGATATGGTCAGCTCTTGTTCTGTCCATAGCGCCACTTGAACGGCCTCTCCAGAAGTTTCCGCCACCAACAACGATACCCACTTGAACGCCGGCGTCAACGCACTTTTTAACAGCTTCTCCGTAGCCCTTCATTGTCTGAAAATCGAGGCCACTTTTCTTATCGCCTGCAAGAGCTTCACCACTTAATTTGAGCAAAATTCTCTTATATTTTGGTTCCATTTTTTATACACTCCTTAAATCTTATATTTAGATTTACACACTATTTATTTTACCACAAATTCTTCAATATGTAAAGTGAATTTTTAAATTTAACAAAGAATTTTACATCACTTTTTAAAAAACAAGAGGCACAAGCCCAAAAGCCTGTGCCCCGATATTTTTTTAGGTAAATTCAAGAAAATCCATTTCAGTTTCAGCCTTACTTGGACGGCTCATAAGCTCAGTAATAGCCTCAACAGGTGAAAGTCCGTTAAAGAGGACATTCCACAAAGCCTCAGTAATAGGCATTTCGATATTCATCTTTTTACAAAGCTCATAAGCTGTTTTTGTACAGAAATATCCTTCTACTGTACCAACCTTTCTTACAGCGCTTTCAGGGTCTGTACCCTGTCCGATAAGAATACCTGCTCTACGGTTTCTTGAATGCATACTTGTGCAGGTAAC
>JAFTNX010000049.1 GCA_017451665.1 Oscillospiraceae bacterium
TATACTGTCAAGGGTGTATTTTCTTGCTTTATCAAAATCCTCGTCAGAAATTTCCTTTTCTTTAAATCCGAAATGATTCTTAAGCGGGTTGAAATTCCCTTTTTTACAGTCTTTTCTCAAATCGTCAAGGGCGTCACAAAGATAAACATATCTTCCTAAAAAGTACCCGAAACGTAACAAATCCTGCTTTAAACTTTCGTCATCCGAAAGATATGATGCAATTTCACCCATCATTTTTGATGATGCCTCACACGCCTCGTCAACAGAAGCAGTATTATTTTCCTCTGTTTTTTTCTGTTCATTCATATAAAACTCAATTTTTTCAGCAAGCTGTGGGTACTTCCCTTTTGCTTTTTTATAGCCTCTTTTTAAAAAAGGAAGTGTCAGAAACGCAACCATTTTCCCCTTAAAGCCCTTATCGGCATAATCGTCTTTAAGCTTATGATAAATAAGTATAAGCGCTGCATAAGACGGGTATTCCAGTGCGTCAGAGGATTTTAAGCACATTGATTTTTTTAATGGGTGGGCAATACATCTCTCATTTTTATGGCATATTTCAAAGTCGTTGAGTGCCATATTCATAAGTGCAAGAAAGGTAAAATCATAGCTCAAAGTCATTCGTGAAACAAAGCCGAATTCCTTCCCCATCTTTTTACAGAGTCCACAGTAGACCGATTTGTAAGTATCAAATTCACAGACCTTCATCTGAGGCTTTAACGCTCTTACATAACCGAACACCTGATTTCCCTCCATTTTTAAAAATTCACCTTTTATTATACAATCTTTTTTAAAATATGTCAACAAATGCTAAGTGAAATAATTTTCACACAAGAAATTTTCAGCTTGTATCACTTCATACAATAAAAAAGAAAGGTTGTGATATTATGATTAGTGGCATACTTGATTTTTTGTTTTCAAATCTTTTATTTCTGGCACTTCATCTTGACAAACCAAACGTATTCCCAAAGCCTTTGTCTGCAAAGGAAGAGCGTGACTGCTTTGAACGTATGAAAAACGGCGACCGTGACGCAAGAAACAAGCTTATAGAACACAATTTAAGGCTTGTGGCACACATTATAAAGAAATACTATTCACAGAATCAGGACCAGGACGATTTGATTTCAATAGGCACTATCGGGCTTATAAAGGCAGTTTCCACATACGACTATTTAAAGGGCAACAGGTTTGCAACATACGCATCAAAGTGCATTGAAAATGAAATACTTATGCATTTCCGTAGCCTTAAAAAGATTTCAGGTGAGCTACATTTTGACAATCCCATTGACACCGACAAGGACGGAAATCAGCTTACCCTTATGGATATTATTTCTGACGAAGAAAACATCTGCGACTCAATTGAGCTCAAAATCCGTTCATCACAGCTATATGGTTTTATCGAAAAGGTCCTTGACCGTCGTGAGGCAGAAATTATCATTCTACGTTTTGGTTTATACAACAAAAAACCACTTACACAGCGTGAAGTTGCAAAAAAACTGTCCATTTCAAGGTCCTATGTTTCAAGGATTGAAAAAAAGGCTCTTGAAAAGCTGAAAACCTGCTATGAATAGCAATTTTGCATAACAATCAGTATGCTGATGTAAAACGATTACAAATATATTACAATTCAGAATAAAAGTTGCAGTTTACCTTGACAATCGTGTAAAAATGGAGTAAAATTGTAAGTGGGTAACTATGAATAATTTATTCGGAGGTATATATATGAAACTCAAAAGATTTATTTCAGCATTTACTTCGGTTGTGCTTGGAACTTCACTTTTTGTTTCTAACGCTGTTTTAGCATCAGCTGAGGACGACTACATTCTCGTAAGCGAAGATGTTACAGCAAGCAACTGGTTGCAGGCATACACAATGCAGGACCCTAATGAAGTCAAAGACATTCTCAAGGAAGGCTGTACAGTTGTTGTAGAATACACAGGTGGAACAGTTGAATTTGTTCTCCAGAGCTGGACTGACCCTAATGCACCAAATAGTGAAGTATGGGCACAGGTTAAGCCTGATACAGATAAAGACGGTGTAGCTACATTCACATACGCATCAATGGAAAAGAGCTTTATCGAAGGTAAGAGCTCATCATGGGATTACCTTGACGCTTTCCACATTGGTGTTGGTGCTGATGAAACTACTGTTCACAAGGCTTACGTTACATATGGTGAAGTTAATGCGACACCAGAAAAGGAAGAAAACAAGGAAGACGAAAAGAAGCCTACAACTTCTGAAGACAAGAACATTCCTACAATCTCCTTTGACGCTAAGGCATGGACAAATTACTTAAAGCCTACACCTGACGCATCACTTGCAGGAATTGAACTCGAATCAATTACAACTGACTCATATCAGGCTACATCACTTGTTGTAAATGCTAATCTTGCTGGTGCACTTGAAGGTAAATGGCCTGCATACGCCGCTTCAATTAACGATGATGAAGGAAATCCTATGTACCCTGACGCTTATGAAGCTACCGAAAACGAAGTTGAAGGTGCATTTGTAAGAATGGGATTTGAACTCAATGCTGCTGACTTTGGTCTTGAAAACTTCAACGGTTGCACATTTGAATTCTACCACCTCTTCAACGAGGCTGCATACGACGCACTTCTCAACAACGCAATGTATATCTACCCTACAACTGACGCTTACGAAGCATCATCAGTAATGCCAAAGCTTCTGAAGGTTGATACACTTACAAGAGAAAACATTGACTTCTACAAGAAGGACTTTATCGCTGTTACAGGTCTTGTTGAAGGACAGGAACCTATGACAAAGCTCATTTTTGAAATTCCTTTTATGAAGGGTTATCAGGGTGAAGTTTTCCGTATGGACAACATCAAGATTATTTGTCCTGATGGTTCAGTAGTAGCAAACGTTGACAGCTACAACTCAACATTCAAGCCAAGAAATGAAAGTGACGGAAAAATCAAGCCGGGTTCTGCTCAGACAGTAGAAGAGGAAGATGACACACCAAAGAAGAACAACACAAAGAAGGACGACAAGGGTGGATTTAATCCAATCATCATTCTCGTTGTTGTACTTGTAATCGGCGCTATCGGTCTTGTAGTTGTAATTCTTCTCAAGAACAAGAACAGATACTACTAAACAAAAATTCACTAAGGTATCGGATTTATTTCCGATACCTTTTTTATTTTCATAATAACATTCTGATGAATAATAATGTAAAATTTGTCAAGAATATTCATAAGCGAATAGCTTTACAAACAAAGAAAGGATTGTTATTATGAAAAAACTGGAGCTAAAAAAAGCCCTTAAGGGCAAAGGAATGTATATTGCAATTGCGTCATGTGCAGTTGTTATCGGTGGTGCTGGAATTATTGCATACAATATGGCAGTTGACGAAATCGAAACTGACATCACATACATTCCACCTGTTACAAGCAAGGCCACAACTGTAATCAAGGACTCGGTAATTGACGAGGAAGTTGGAATTTCCATTGAAATCGGCGAGGACATTTCACAGCTTGCAGGTACACAACCAAAGTTTATGCCGGTAGCAGGTGATGTGATTTTGAATCCATTCAGCGACGGCGAGCTTGTTAAAAGTGAAACTCTCGGAGTCTGGAAAACCCATGACGGCGTTGACATCAAGGCAGAAATCGGTGCTGTTGTAAAGTCAATGACAGGTGGTACAGTTAAGGAAGTAAAGCAGGACACTATGTGGGGAAACTGCGTAATTATTGACCACGGGAATAATGTTACAGGATATTACTGCAATCTTTCATCTTCTGTGAATGTCAAGGAGGGCGACCATGTTGACGCAGGGGACCCTATCGGTGTTGTGGGAAACACAGCTGAAGCTGAAATTTCAATGGAACCACACCTTCACTTTGCATTAAAGCAGAACGGAAGCTGGATTGACCCTATTGAATATATCAATCCCACAAGAAAATAAAAAAGCACAAAAAAATCCCTAATCATCACGATTAGGGATTTATCTTTGCAAGTCAATTACTTGTCGATTTCTTCAA
>JAFTNX010000050.1 GCA_017451665.1 Oscillospiraceae bacterium
GGCACATACAAGAAGGAATTTGTTGAAAAGGGCAAGAAGTACTTCTCAGTAGCTTCAGGTGGTTGAACAGGTAGAACTCTCCACCCAGACAACATGGCTGCTGGTCCTGCTTCATATGGTATGACTGACACAATGGGTAGAATGCACTCAGACGCTCAGTTCGCTGGTTCATCATCAGTTCCTGCTCACGTTGAAATGATGGGACTTATCGGTATGGGTAACAACCCAATGGTAGGTGCTACTGTTGCTTGTGCAGTTGCTGTTGAAGAAGCTATGAAGTAATTTAGCTTAATACAAAAAATCAACTCATTTTAAAAGGGGCTCTCCCCTTTTAAAATGGGTTTTTTGTTTCATAAAAACAAAATGCCCGTTCGCTTGAACGGGCAGATTTTTTGTATTAAGCGTAATTTTAAGCAAATGGATTTTCTGTTTTGTAGAGCATTCCCTTTGGCTGGTTGAAACCGATGTTTTCAGCACCAAGATATGTAAATACGCTGTGGATAGCTTTTCCGTAATGGCCAAATGCAACAGCACCGTGATGTGGGAAGTTACCCTGAATAAGAACGTGACGATAGAAACGTCCCATTTCTGAAATAGCGAAAATTCCGATACCACCAAATGAACGTGTTGCAACAGGAAGAACTTCGCCCTCTGCAATGTAAGCTGAAAGCTTAGCGTCAGCTGTTGACTGCAAACGATAGAATGTGATGTTTCCAGGAATGATGTCGCCTTCGAGAGTACCTCTTGTGATGTCAGGCTCCTTGTCCGGTTCAAGACCTCTGTGCATGATAAGCTGATACTTCATTGTTTTTGAAGTAAGTCTGCAAGCAGGTGTGTTTCCACAGTGGAATCCCATAAATGTGTCCTTTGGTGTGTAGTCGTATTTGCCTGCGATTTCTTCGTCATAAATGTCAGCAGGTACTGTGTTGTTGATATCGAGAAGTGTAACGCTTTCACCTGATACGCAAGTACCAATAAATTCGCTAAGAGCGCCATAAATGTCAACTTCACAAGCGACTGGAATACCACGCTGTGTGAGTCTGCTGTTTACATAGCAAGGTACAAAGCCGAACTGTGTCTGGAATGATGGCCAGCACTTGTTTGCAAAAGCAACGTACTTTCTTGCACCCTTGTGTGCCTCTGCCCAGTCAAGAAGTGTAAGCTCATACTGTGCAAGCTTAGGGAGAATTCCTGCCATCTTGTTGCCTTCGCCAAGTTCAGCCTCCATATCAGCAATAACTGATGGGATTCTTTCGTCCCCTGCGTGCATATTGTATGCCTCAAAAAGGTCAAGCTCTGAATTTTCTTCAATTTCAGCACCGATATTATAAAGCTGTTTGATTGGAGCATTACAAGCAAGGAAGTCCTGTGGTCTTGGGCCGAATGAAATGATTTTAAGATTTTTAACGCCGATAATTCCTCTTGCAACAGGAATAAATTCAGCTATCATATCAGCTACCTCGTCAGCTGTACCAACAGGATATTCAGGAATATAAGCCTTGATATTTCTAAGAGCAAGGTTGTAGCTTGCGTTGAGCATTCCACAGTAAGCGTCGCCTCTTGCGTCGCAAAGGCTGTCGCCACATGGCTCTTCAGCAGCTGCCACAAACATAGCAGGACCGTCAAAATTCTTGGCGAGAAGTGTTTCGGAAGTTTCAGGGCCGAAGTTTCCAAGATACACAACAAGTGCGTTACAGCCTGCATTCTTCACTTCTTCAAGTGCCTTGACCATATGAAGCTCATTTTCAACTACTGTCGGGCATTCATAAATTTCACCGTATTTTTCGGTATAAGCCTTGCAAACTGCAATTCTTCTCTTTTCTGAAAGGCTCATAGGAAAGCAGTCTCTTGATACTGCAACAATTCCAAGCTTTACTTCAGGAATGTTAATCATAAATAATCCTCCAATTTTTAAAGTGTTATATTTTCATTTTTACAGATTTCATCAATCTGATTTAACCACAGATTAGCGCAGGCGTCAGAAGGCATTGAGAAATCCCCTCTTGGTGAAAGTGAAACTGCACCGATTTTTGCCCCGTCAGGCAGACAAGAACGCTTGAACTGCTGATTTACAAAGCGTCTTACGAAGGTTTTAAGCCAGAAGAGAATAGTTCTCTTGTCGTATTCACCTTCAAATGCGTAGCAAGCCACATCAAAAAGCTTACAAGGCTCAAATCCCCATCTTACAAAGTAATAAATAAAGAAGTCGTGAAGTTCGTAAGGACCTACCAAATCTTCAGTTTTCTGTGTCATTTCACCATTATCATCTGTCGGAAGAAGTTCAGGTGAAACAGGTGTATCAACAATGTCAAGAAGCACCTTTTTAACTTCCTCAACACCACAGTTTTCAGCGTAATGTCTTACAACATAACGGATAAGTGTCTTTGGAATTGAGGCATTTACGCCATACATTGACATATGGTCGCCGTTATATGTTGCCCAACCAAGTGCAAGTTCTGACAAATCTCCTGTTCCAACAACAAGGCCGTTCACCTGATTTGCAATATCCATAAGCACCTGAGTACGTTCTCTCGCCTGTGAATTTTCAAAAGTAACGCTATGGTCGTTTTTGTCGTGGCCTATATCCTCAAAATGCTGTAAAACGCTATTTGAAATATTAACCTCTCTGAAGGTTACGCCAAGCTCGTTACAGAGGATTTCAGCGTTTGAACGTGTTCTTTTTGTTGTGCCGAAGCATGGCATTGTAACAGCCACAACGTCAGTTCTCGGACGTTTTAACATATCAACAGCCTTTGCGCACACAAGAAGCGCAAGGGTTGAATCAAGTCCTCCCGAAATTCCGATAACAAGAGTTTTTGAATATGTGTGTTCAAATCGTTTCGCAAGTCCTTTTGCCTGCATTGTAAGAATTGTTTCACATCTGTCAGAGCGTTCCTTTTCACAGCAAGGGATAAAAGGATACTTCGGAATTTTTCTTGTAAGAGCTGTTTTTTCCTCGTTAAGTGAAAAACAATAATTCCCCTCAATAAGCTGCTCAGTTTCAAAACCTCTGCGACGTCTTTCGTAGCTGAGCTTTTTAACGTCAATTTCGGAAATTAAAATTCCGTTTTCAAAAGGCTTACTTTCAGCAAGAATTTTACCATTTTCGCAGATGATATTGTGTCCTGCAAAAACGCAGTCGGTGGTGGATTCCCCGTCACCAGCACAAGCAAGCACATAACCACAACAGAGCTTTTCGCTCATGACTTTAAGGTATTCCCTGCGCTTATTAGCCATTCCCACAACTTCAGGAATTGCGCTGATATTCACAATAACATCAGCTCCTGAAATTGCAAGACTTTCGCTCATACTGTCAGCACAGTACTCATCATCTGAAATCACTATGCCCAAAGAAAGCTCTGTCATATTTTCGCAAGTGATAACTGCCTGCTCCATTTCAACAGGGATTTCTCCGATAAACGCCCAGAGCTGTTCGCCATCAAATGCAGAAAACACTCTCAAATTCCTTAACGAAAGATTTGTTTTTGGCACAGCACAGATAAATTCGCCATTCTGTATAACAACTGCACAGTTGTAAAGCTTTCCGTCGTCAGCAAGTAATGGTGCACCCACAATTACAACAGCGTCGGAATTTATTGTTTTTTCGCAGATTTCCACAAGTGCTTTTTCGCTTCCCTTTATGAGAGTTTCTCTCATAAACAAATCCCCACAGGTAGCACCTGTCACACAAAGTTCAGGAAAAACAATGATTTTTGCACCGTCATTAACAGAACTGTCAAGCTGTCCGATAATTTTAGTTTTGTTGAATTCACAATCTGCAACCCTGATTTCAGGAGTACAACAAGCGATTTTTACAAATCCGTTTTTCAATTTATCACAACCTTTAAAATATACTCAAAGTCATATTACTCATACACTTTTATTATACCATTTAAAAGGAATTTTTCAAGGGGGTATATAAAATTTTGCGTAAAAGGTGACTTAATAAAGCACAAAATGAAACTAACCATTGACAAAAGTCAAAAATGGGGGTATCATAATTTTATACTAAATACGGAGAAGATACAATGCTTGAATTTTTATGTCCTGTGTGCAACAGTCCACTTGCACTTTCTGACAATACATATAAATGTAAAAACAACCACTGCTTTGACCGTTCAAAAAAAGGTTATGTAAATCTTCTGCCTGCCAAGGGTGGCAAGCTTCACGGTGACGACAAGACAATGGTTAAAGCAAGAACAAGATTTCTTGACGGCGGATTTTATGAGAATTTCCGTGATGAAGTTTGCAGACTTTCTTTGAAATACGCTGAAAATAACTGTAAAATTATAGATTGTGGTTGTGGCGAATGCTATTATACATCAGAAATTTTTAAACAGCTTGAAAAGAATGGCAAAAATCCTGAAATTATGGGTATTGACATCTCAAAAGACGCAATTTCGGCAGGTTACAAGCGTTGTAAAGGCTTAAACCTTGCCGTCGGAAGTGTGTTTCACCTCCCTTGTAACAGCGAATATTTTAACCTGTTAGTTACACTCTTTGCACCATTTTGCAGAGAGGAATATTCGAGGGTTTTAAAAAAGGGTGGGTATCTCATAATGGCTATTCCACTTGAAAATCACCTGTGGGAGTTAAAGAGTGAAATTTACGAAAAGCCATACAAAAATCAGGTTTCGGATTTTGAAATTGAAGGCTTTGAGCTTGTGGAAAAAAGCGAGATAAAAAATAAAATTCAGCTTACTTCAAACGAACAGATTCTCGACCTTTTTTCAATGACGCCTTACTATTACAAGACTTCTCACAACGACAGAGAAAAATTAAATGCACTGGAAAAGCTGTCAGTACAGACGGAATTTATGGTGCTTGTTTATAAAAAGATTTAAGGAAGATTTTTATGGAAATTAAAACAAATGCCCACAAAAAACGCCTGATAAAAATGTGGCTGTGGCTTGTTTTTGTGGCGATAATTCTTATAGGCTTTGTCAGCACACTTTTAATTCTCAATTACGGCGACAGGGCTGGAATTGTTTATACCTTCGGGATTATGCTTATTTTGTGCTGTGTGGGATTTTTCCCTTACATAATTTTTATGACAAAGTTTTTAGAGCTTTTAAGCACGCAGAAAGTATTTTTCAGCGAAAAATATCTTCTGTTTTACTTTACAAGACGTGACGGAGGGCCTGAGGGCTTTGGCGAACAGCATTTTTACGATTTGAAAAAGGAAGTTTCAAAAGTTAAGAAAAACCGACTTTTCATATCGGTTAAGGGAGTTTTTCAGACGAAAACAGAGGGCTTCCCTACCCTTGAAATGCAAAATCCTGACGACGAAGCGTCAAAGCTTACCTTTGATGAACAGGTGGGGCTTATCTACTTTGAAGACAGCTATTTAAAAAAGAAAACCCTGCGAATTCTGAGGGTTTTTAACAAGGATGATGAAGAACTTCTTTTAAAGCTTATAAACGAAGAAAAAGTGGAAATTTCAGAGGAAAATACAGAGGATATTCCAAAAGAAGTTGAAGAAATTTCCGAAGTAAAAACTGAAGAAACAACTGAAAATAAAGAAGAAACAGCAGACGTAAATTAACTACGTTTGCTGTTTCTCTTTTTAGGGGAACTAAATTTTAATAGTGAAGCTTTCATTTTCATAATCAACAGTA
>JAFTNX010000051.1 GCA_017451665.1 Oscillospiraceae bacterium
CTTTTAATTTCACTTGGTGTGGGAAATGTAATTATGGTTGACATCAACGGAATTATCTGCGAAGGTGACGAATTTACAAATCCTGCACACGAAGAGATTTCTAAGGTTACCAACAAAAACAAAATCAGAGGAAAGCTTAGTGACGCTATGGCAGGTGCAGACGCATTTGTAGGGGTTTCAAAGCCTAATCTTGTAACAGAAGAAATGATTAAATCAATGGCAGACAAGCCTATTGTATTCGCAATGGCTAATCCTACACCTGAAATTATGCCTGACATTGCTAAAAAAGCGGGTGCTTATGTTGTTGGCACAGGAAGAAGTGACTTCCCTAACCAGATTAACAATGTAATCGCCTTCCCTGGAATTTTCAAGGGTGCTTTGGCTGTAAGAGCAAGCGACATAAACGAAGAAATGAAGCTTGCTGCTGCAAAGGCAATTGCAGGATGTGTAAGTGAGGACAAGCTTACTGCTGAATTTATTTTGCCGAATTCATTTGACAGAAGTGTGCCGATTGCTGTTGCAGAGGCAGTAGCTGAGGCTGCAAGAAAAAGTGGAATTGCAAGAATTTAAGGAGAATTTATGGAATATTCATACAAAACTAAAGGTACTTGTTCAAGAGAAATACACTTTGAAGTTGAAGACGGAATTTTGAAAAACGTTGAGTTTATTGGTGGCTGCAACGGGAATTTAAAGGGCATCGGCTCTCTCGTTGAAGGAATGGAAGTTGAGGACGTTATTGAGCGTCTTGAGGGAATCACTTGTGGTTTCAAGCCTACCTCCTGCCCTGACCAGCTTGCCAAGGCTTTAAAGGAAATTATATAAAGAATGCCCTGCTTTATGCAGGGCTGATTTGTTTTATGGAACAAAAAATCCCTACCGTCTGGCAGGGATTTATTTTTTATTAAACAGGCATTACCTTATTTTCAAAGTCAGAATGCTTACTGTCAATTCCGAATTTGTTATTTCTTCTTGTTTCAAAGAACTTTGGTGCTACCTTAGGGAACATAGCATAGCTGAGAACATCTTCTTCCTGTTCAAGCCATTCAGCACATTCCTTCTTCATCTCTTCAAATTCAGGCTTTAAGAGGTCAGCAGGTCTGCAAGTGATAGGTTCTTCGTCTCCGAGAATCTTCTTCTGGAATTCCGGGTCAATTTCAACAGGAGTCTTACCATATTCACCCTTAACAAGTCCCTTGAATTCCTTAGTAACTGTCTTATATCTTTCACCCATAATTACGTTAAACACAGCCTGTGTTCCGACAATCTGTGAAGTTGGTGTAACAAGTGGTGGGAATCCTGAATCCTTACGAACTCTTGGAACTTCCTTAAGTACTTCGTCAAGCTGGTCAGCCTTTCCTGCCTGCTTAAGCTGTGAAAGAAGGTTTGAAAGCATACCACCAGGAACCTGATAGATAAGTGCGTTTGCGTCAGTTGCAAGCATCTTAGGGTCAAGAAGTCCACTTTCGATATACTTCTGTCTGAGTCCCATAAAGTAATCTCTTACTTCTGTAAGTGCCTTAAGGTCGATACCTGTATCGTATTCTGTGCCCTGGAATGCAGCTACGATTGATTCTGTAGGAGCGTGTGATGTACCAAGAGCAAGTGGTGACATAGCTGTATCAACAACGTCAACGCCAGCTTCAACAGCCTTCATGATACACATAGAAGCAAGACCTGATGTATAGTGTGTATGAAGCTGTACAGGAATCTTAACAGCAGCCTTCAAATCTCTTGTGAGGGTTTCAGCCTCATAAGGAGTGAGAAGTGCAGCCATATCCTTGATACAAAGTGAATCAGCACCAGCAGCTTCAATCTGCTTTGCGTAGTTTACATAGTAGTCGTGTGTGAAAACTTCACCGAGGGTATAAGAAATAGCAACCTGAGCGTGTGCGCCTTCCTTTTTAGCAGCCTTAATAGCTGTATCAAGGTTTCTTATATCGTTAAGTGCGTCAAAAATTCTGATAATATCAATACCGTTAGCAACAGACTTCTGAACGAAATATTCAACAAGGTCGTCAGCGTAGTGTCTATAACCAAGCATATTCTGACCTCTGAAAAGCATCTGGAGCTTTGTATTAGGCATTTCATTTCTGATAATTCTGAGTCTTTCCCATGGGTCCTCGTTTAAAAATCTGAGGCATGAGTCAAATGTAGCGCCTCCCCATACTTCTGCTGAATAAAAACCGATTTTATCCATTGTACTGAGGATTGGTTTCATCTCGTCCATTGTCATTCTTGTAGCAAGAAGTGACTGATGAGCGTCACGAAGAACGGTTTCTGTAATCTTTAACTTAGCCATTACATTTATTCCTTTCGTTAGTTTTTATGAAGATTTTACTGAATAACTGCAAGAACAGTTCCTGTTTCAACAGCTGTTCCCTTTGTAACGCTGATGCTTGCAACCTTACCTGCGCAAGGAGCGTTAACGTCGTTTTCCATCTTCATAGCTTCAAGAACGAAAAGTGGAGTACCTGCATCAACTGTATCGCCAACAGCAACCTTGATATCAAGGATTGTACCTGGCATTGGAGCTGTGATTTCTGTTCCGCCTGTAACTGCAACAGGTGCTGGTGCAGCAGCAGGAGCCGGTGCAGGTGCTGCAGCAGGTGCAGGAGCAGCCTGAACAACAGGAGCAGCTCCACCAGTGATTTCTTCAACAGCTACGTCATAAGCCTTACCATTTACTGTAATACTATATCTTTTCATAATGATTCACCTATCCTTTTTAAATTAGAGTGGCATATTGCCATGCTTCTTAGGAAGCTTTGAAATTCTCTTGCCTGCCATAATTTCGATAGCATTTACAATTGCATTTCTTACTTCGCCAGCTTCAACGATTGCGTCAACAGCGCCCTTAGCAGCACATACAACAGCAGAAGCGTTGTTATTGATAAATTCATCAGCAAGTTCATTTCTCTTAGCGTCAACATTTTCAGCGCCCTTGAGTTCGTCGTGTGACATAAACTCAGCAGCTGTAAGTGGATTTACAGGAGAAATAACAGCTTCAGGAAGAGCAAATGTAAGGTCAGCGTTTGCGCCCTTACCTGCCAGTGCGATATAAGCAGGACCATAAGCCTTACCTGCGATAACAGCAAGCTTGATTGTTGTAGCTTCAGCATAAGCGTGAGCAAGCTTTGTCATATCCTTGACAGCGCCCTGCATTTCAGCCTCGTCATTAGTTTCAAAGCCTTCTGTATCAACGATTGTAACAACAGGGATAGCGAATGCGTCACAAGTTCTTACAAATCTTGCAATCTTTGAGCAGTCAGCAGATGTAAGCTTATCCTCTGTCTTATTTGTAGCAACAAAACCAACAGTAGCGCCACCAACAGAAGCAAGTGCAGTATATGATGCCTTACCATACAAAGCGTTAAGTTCAACAACTGTTTCAGCATCTGCAACAGCCTTAATCATATTTTCAGCGTCCTTACCGAAAGCAGTAGCAGGAGCATCAAATTCATACATAGGTACAGGTGAAAGGTTATTCTGTGGGAATTTAAGAAGGATATTCTTAGCAAATTCAACAGCTTCCTTATCATTTTCACAAACAGCACAAGCTGTTCCTGATTTTGCAGAGTTTTCTGCAAGGTTCTTTATGTTTGTATTTGGTGTAATGAACATTTCAGCGTCCTTTGACATTACAACAAAGTCAGCACTCTGTGCGAGCATTGTAGCAGTTCCTGCGCAAGTACCAGCTACAACAGAAATCTGTGGAACAACACCTGAAAGGTTATTTGACCACATAAGAAGTTCGCCGTAAGCTGAAAGTGAGCAAACAGGATTATTCATATCAGCACCGAATGAATCATAAATTCCCACAACAGGAATTCCTGTCTTGACAGCAAGGTCATAAACCTTTTTAATCTTCTTTGCCTGTGCGCATGTCATTGCGCCATTTTTAACTGTTACGTCCTGTGAGAAAGCATAAACAGGATTTCCGTCAACATAACCATAAGCAGTAATTACGCCACTGAGAGCGTCACCACTTTTTACATATGCGTCAAGCTCTGTAAATGAGCCTTCGTCATAAAGGTATGCGAGTCTTTCTCTTGCAGGAGTTGATTTTTCTACCTCAGTCTTGATTTCAGCAAGTTTTGAGTTAAAATCACGCATTATTTATATCCTCCTATCATATAAAAGTCTTTCGACAATTTTTACGATTTTTATGGCTTTTTCAAGAAAAAACCAATTACTACAATTATACTATATTTTACATACTTTGACAAGATAATAATAAATTATTTTCCACAACTTTTACATTTAGACATAAATCCATTAAGGTCATTAAGTATATTATCATTATTTTGCACAAATCCGAGTTTTTTTGCGTTTTCAAGGTCCTGCATTTCAAATCTTGCAGTATCAATTCCCTTCATCATAGCAAGGAAAAGCACAGCTCTCACTATACCGTCATAGAGGTACAAATCGCCGTTTGAATCCACCTTATCAAGAACTACCACGTCATTATCAAAATGATAAATTCCAAGACCAATAACTTCGCCCTTATCGGTAGCCTCAACAACATTCGGGAAAAGGTCAGCAAGTCCCATTTCTTCTAACATTTCCCAGTAATTTTCTATATTCTTAGTCTGTAAAATCTGTAACACGATAAATCACCCCTGCTGTTTTGAAATTGCGTTTCTGAGTGCACGGAGTTCTTCGGCCTTAAGCTCTCTGTATTCGCCAGGTTTTAACATTCCGAGCTTAACAGGACCGACAGCTGTTCTTTTAAGTCTTGCAACTTCAAGTCCCACAGCTTCGCACATTTTTCTAATCTGGCGGTTTCTTCCCTCCTTGATAACCATCTGCATAACAACTCTGCCAGGCTGTTTATCAAGGACTGTAATTGTACAAGGGAGTGTCTTTCTTCCGTCGATTTCAACGCCTTCAGAAAGTTCAACAAGCTGTTCGTCGCTTATATCAGGTCTTACAGTAACTCTGTATGTCTTTGTAATATGCTTTGACGGATGCATAATATCGTTAGCGAATTTACCGTCATTTGTAAACAGAAGAAGTCCTTCAGAATTTCTATCAAGACGGCCGATAGGATAAACTCTTTCATCAAGTCCGTCAAGAAGGTCAACGACACATTTTCTATCGAGTTCGTCGCTCATAGTTGTAACATAGCCACGTGGCTTATGAAGCATTATATAGTAAAAATCCTTTTTTTTCGGAACATAAAGATTTTCACCATCGATACTGATAATATCCTTATAGTCTGCCTTATCGCCAAGCTTACAAGGTCTGCCGTTCACCTGAACACGATTAGCAGAAATAAGTTCCTCAGCTTTTCTTCTTGAACAATATCCACTATCAGCAATAATTTTCTGAATTCTTACTTTTTCCATAGTTATCCCTCATATGTACGCAGGTTTCCCTGCTTGATTATTGTCTCACGACAAGATTTTTAAGTTTTTCAAAAAGTTTTCCTACAGTACTTTTTTCGTCACAAATATCAGCTTTAATCTGTTTTTTAGCAACAAGTGGAACACTTTCCACAAGTCTGTCATCAACATAGAAATTCACAACGCCAAGTTCATCACCATTCACAACTGGCGCATAATAAAAGCTATACACAAGCACTTCTGCCTTAACCTTTGAAAGTTCATCAGCAAAAAGTGGTGC
>JAFTNX010000052.1 GCA_017451665.1 Oscillospiraceae bacterium
ACTGGATATCCGTGTTCTGAACGAGTGGGACGAGCGTGTCGCAACTGATATTCTTATTCCAAGTGGCGAGCCGTGGGAAATTGAAGTTACAAAAAAACGAACCGAACAGGACGGAACATATCTTTTTGTCGGTTACCTTGACGGAAAGGCAGTAGTGTATTCAGATATTCACAAGTCAGAGCATGGTAACACCCGTTTTGACTATATTGTTACAGCTAAAGAACACCGTGGCAACAGCTATGCAAGTGAATTGTTGAGTTTTATGGTAGAAGACTGTAAAGAAAATAATTTTCCTGTTTGCTGGCAGTGGGCAGGACCATCTGAAAATATCTGTTACAGAGCAGGATTCCGTGAAACTTTTACTATTGAAGCAGGATTTGCATCCAAAATATAGGAGGTTACAATGAAAAATACAGAAAAACCAAAGTTTTCTGCCATGTCAAATGTTCTTTATATGCTAAAAATATTGTGGCGTGGCAGTAAAGGTTATGTTATTTATACGTTTATCAAGGAATTCAACGAAAATGTGTTCTGGACAATTTTTTCAGTATATCTTACACAGTGGATATATGTTGCAATTGAAAACCAGACACCTTTTACAGCACTTGCGTCATTTGTTGGTGCTATGTGTATCGGGCATATCTGTATTCACATCACAGCTGCAATTCACCAGCTTTGTGAAAAACAGTTTCTGCCTAAAATGTATCAGGATTTTTATAAGCGTGTAATTAAAAAATCAATTTCAATGGAGTATTCCGAATTTGAAAGACCTGATTTTTATGATAAGTATACCCGTGCGCTTAACGAGTGTCAGTGGAGAGGTAATAATATTCTCTACTTCTCTGCATATCTTGTTGCAGGCATAGCGTCGGTGATTGCAGCTACAATTATTGTTGCAAGAGTTGACCCGTGGCTGTTGCTGTTTATTGTGCCGATGGTTGCTGTATCAATGCTTTTTGGCAAAAAAGAAGGGGATTTGTACTATTCACTTGATATGTCAAATACCCGTGACGGAAGAATAGGTGGATATGCAAAGCGTGTGTTTTATGAAAAGAAATATGCTGCTGAACTCCGACTTTTTGGAATAGGCAGACTTCTTCTTTCACGCCACGAAAAAGCATACGAGGAAATGGAAGAAAGAACAAGACAAATCAGAAAAAAGCTGACTGTTATCGAGGCGTTAAAATGG
This sequence comes from Oscillospiraceae bacterium, assembly GCA_017451665.1. Lineage (GTDB taxonomy): Bacteria > Bacillota > Clostridia > Oscillospirales > Ruminococcaceae > JAAZZIT01. The sequence goes on from JAFTNX010000052.1 coordinate 1,190, forward strand.
ATTCTCTATAACCTTTTGTCAACTATTCTTCCGTATCTTTATATTGCGTTTGTTCTTGATAAGGGAAGCGTCCAGACAGCTGCTTATGTTGCTATGATACCTGCGCTTTCAACCCTTTCATGGAGAACATCAGACGCAGTTGAACTCATAGTATCCCTTGCAAAGGAAAGTGCTTTTGTATCTAACTTAAGACAGTTTCTTTCTTATGAACCTAAAACAAACGCAGATGAGCTTGTGAAGGCGAAAAACCTTTCGGATATTGAAATCCGTGATATGAGCTTTACATATGAGGGCGCAGACAAGCCTACACTTCACGATGTGAATATTAAAATCAAAAAGGGCGAAAAAATCGCTATCGTAGGTCATAACGGTGCAGGAAAAACAACCCTTGTAAAACTCATAATGGGACTTTATAACCCGACAGAGGGTACTATTAAAATCAGCGATAAAAAGACTTCTGAATATGAGCCAAAGTCACTTCACAGACGTTTTGGCACAGTTTTTCAGGATTTACAGGTTTTTGCTTTGCCACTATCACATAACGTGCTTATGCGTAAGCCTAAAAATGACGACGAGAGAAAGCTTGTTGAGGAGTCGCTTATAAAAGCACAATTCGGCGAAAAACTCAAAACCCTTGAAAAGGGCATAGACACAATGGTTACTAAGGAATTTGACGAAAAAGGAATGGGACTTTCTGGTGGTGAGGCACAGAAAATCGCTATTGCAAGAGTTTTTGCAAGAAAGCCTGACATTGTAATTCTTGACGAGCCGTCGTCAGCCCTTGACCCTATCGCTGAATACAATATGTATAAGAATATGCTTACTGCCACAGACGGCGAAACTGTAATTTTTATTTCTCACAGACTTTCAGCTACCCGTGACGCTGACCGAATTTATATGTTTGAGCATGGTACAGTTATCGAGGAGGGAAGCCATTCTGAGCTTATGGCTCTTGGCGGAAAGTATTCGCAGATGTGGAAGCTTCAGGCTCAGAATTATCTTGCAGAGGAGGTGACGGCATGAGCGTAAATAACGAAAAGAAAAAAGACAAAATCAAAATGAAAAGGCTTATTTCAAATGTCCTTTATGTGGTGAAATACGCCTTTCGTCACGACAAAAAACTGCCTCTATCCTATATTATAAGCAGATGTGTTTTTATGGGTATCGGCGCATTTATTGATACATTTTTGCTTATGGAAATCATAAACATTTTTACAACAACAGCTGATATTTTAAGTGTTGTAAAGGTACTTGCAGTTATGTTTGTACTTCACGCTGTGAGAATGGTAATTTTCCGTTTTCTTGAAAATTACTTCTGGACTAAAATGATAGGCTTTGAAGGGAAAATTCAACGTGAACTTATGGAAAAAGCCCAGAAAATGGACTTGAAATGCTACGATATACCTGACTATTACGACGATTTTGTAATTGCAGCGTCACAGTCTGAGGAGATGTGCAAAAAAGCTATAATGAGCGTTGCAAGTATAATTTCTCATATCGTTGCAATGCTTGTTGCAGGTACTATGATTTTAACGGTTAATGCAGTTATTATGATTTTTCCGGTGATAGGTTTTATTGTGAATATCATTACCCGATTTATCATTACCAAGCTTGAATATCAGTATAATCTCGAAAAACAGCGTATCGGCAGAAAGGCTGACTATTCAAAGAGAGTATTCTATCAGCCTGAATACGCAAAGGAAATCAAGCTGACGGGTATTGAAGAGGCACTTATGGAGCAGTATGACGAGGCTATTGCAGAGGAAAGAAAAATGGCGCTTGGTTATAGCTTGAAAATCATTGTGCCGACGCTTATAAACTGGATTACAGTTTTTACATTGTGTCAGTTTTATGCTGTGCCTGTGTATCTTGCATACCTTGCAATCGAAAAGAAAACAATAAAGCTTGGGGAAGTTGCTTCACTTAAAAATGCCACAAACGGAATAAAAAACCACCTTGACCAGATGAATTACGCACTTGTTGATTTTCAGAATGTAGGTCAGTACGCTGAAAAATTCCGTCGCTTTATGGATTACAAAATCAATATTGAAGGCTGTGAAGGTGAACTTCCTGTCCCTGAAAACGACTGTACTCTTGAACTGAGAAACGTCAGCTTTAAATATAAGGACGATGAAAAATACGTTCTTAAAAATGTCAGTATGACCATTAAAAAGGGCGAGAAGCTTGCACTTGTAGGTGAAAACGGAGCAGGAAAATCCACACTAATAAAACTCATTATGCGACTTTATGACGTTACCGACGGGGAAATCCTCTATGGTGGAGTTGACATAAGAAAGCTTAACACAAAGGCTTATCGTGAAAAAATCGGCGTGGTATTTCAGGATTTTCAGATTTACGGTGCTTCTCTTGCAGAAAACGTAAAAATGGATTTTGTTTCAGACTGCGACAGCGAAAAAATTGAAAATGCCCTTAAAAGAGCAGATTTTGGAGCAAAACTCAAAACCCTTGAAAATGGAATTGAAACGGAGCTTACAAAGGAATTTTCCGAAGAAGGCACAATGCTTTCAGGTGGTGAAGGTCAGAAGGCTGCTATTGCCAGAATGTTTATGGGCGATATGCCGATAGCTATTCTTGACGAACCGTCATCAGCCCTTGACCCTATCGCTGAATACAGACTTAACAAAAGTATGCTTGAAAACGCCGAAAATCAGGCAGTTATCCTTATTTCTCACAGACTTTCAACCACAAAAGATGCTGACAGAATTATTCTTCTTGAAAACGGAAAAATCGCTGAAAGTGGTACGCATAAGGAACTTCTTTCTAAAGTCGGACTTTACGCTGAAATGTGGAATGTTCAGGCAGAAAAATACTGCGCCTCGATTTATGCATAAGATTTTCCTCCCGAAAGGGAGGAATTTTTTTATCACAAATTCTAAAAAATCCTTAGCGTAAACAAAACTTTAACATTTAGGTGTTATAATAAACAAAACAATGGGGAGGTATGACTATGTTTAAGATACTTGTTGTTGAAGACGACCGTGATTTAAACCGTTTAGTTTGCACATTTTTAAACCAGAGTGGTTATGAGGCGACAGGTTGCCTTAGTGCTGATGAAGCCTATGATTGTATGTATGATAACGTTTATGATTTGATAATTTCTGATATTATGATGCCGGGAACAGACGGCTTTGAATTTGTAAAAACTGTCCGTTCACTCAATAGCGAAATCCCTGTTTTATTTATGACAGCAAGAAGTGATTTTGCGTCAAAACAGCGTGGCTATCGTGTGGGAATTGACGATTATATGGTCAAGCCTATTGACCTTGACGAGCTGTTTTTAAGAATTGGCGCACTTTTAAGACGTGCAAAAATAGCTTCAAGTAAAAGACTTGAGGTGGGCGCATTTGTTATGGATGCTGACGAACACACAGCATACCTAAACGATGAGGAAATCCCACTTACCACCAGAGAATTCAGTATTTTGTATAAACTGCTTTCATACCCTAAAAAGACATTCACAAGAACACAGCTTATGGACGAATTCTGGGATGCTGATACTGCGTCAGGACCTCGTACGGTTGATGTTTATATGACAAAGCTCAGAAGCAAAATGTCTGATTGTGAGGATTTTGAAATTGTGACTGTGCACGGACTTGGATATAAGGCGGTGCTTAAATGAAAAGAAAAATAAACGTAAAAAAGCTTCTTTTCAGCGTAAATAACTGGTGCGTTTTCTTTCTTCTTGTAGCATTTGTTGTTACCTGCTGTATGATGCTTTTTGTAACTGTGCTTTCAAAATCGCTTGGGGTTGAACTTACAGAGGGGAATATCTCTACTGCTGCAAAACTTACATTCGGAAATGTAATTATTATCAGTGTGGTTTTTGCATTTATCGATTTTTTTAGAAGAAAAATAATGGTTGAAAGACCTACAAAGCGTATAACTGACGCTGCTGAAAAAATCACAAACGGCGATTTTAAAACTAAAATCGAACCCTTTAACGATAACTATGCTTATGTAAGCTTTAATAGTATTATCGATTGTATAAATAAAATGTCAGAAGAACTTGGCAGCGTTGAGACTTTGAGAACCGACTTTATCGCAAACGTTTCTCACGAACTCAAAACCCCGCTTGCAGTAATGCAGAATTATGGTACAATGCTTCAGGCACCTGACCTTTCAGACGAAAAGCGTATTGAATATGCAAAGGGAATAACTGATAATTCACGCAGACTTGCAAACCTTATTACTAATATCTTAAAACTCAACAAGCTTGAAAATCAGCAGATTTTTCCTACTGTAAAAAGCTATAATCTCAGCGAACAGCTTTGTAACTGTATGTTGCAGTTTGAGAATGTGTGGGAAAAGAAAAATATCTCAATCGAAACGGATATTGAAGACGAGGTTTATATAAATTCCGACGAGGAACTTTTAGAGCTTGTCTGGAATAACCTCCTTTCAAATGCTTTTAAATTCACAGAAACCGAAGGAACAGTTTCAGTAAGCCTTAAAAATCAGGACGGCTTTGTTATAGTGAGGGTTTCTGATACAGGCTGTGGAATTGCAGTTGATACAGGAAAACATATTTTTGAAAAATTCTATCAGGGCGATACTTCCCACGCTACACAGGGAAACGGACTTGGTCTTGCACTTGTGAAACGAGTTGTTGATATCATGCAGGGCGAGATTTACGTTCAGAGTGAGGTCGGAAAGGGAAGTACCTTTACAGTGAAAATCAAAAAGGAGTAACAAAATGGAATGGAAAAAGCTACTTAAACTGCTTTATCCTCCCGTGTGGGTAACAATTCTGCTCGTGCCGTTGTGTATAGCAGGTCTTATATTTGTCTTTGTAAAAGGTTATGAAACCCACCCGGCAGCGTGTGTGTTTTATGTTGTGGCGTTTTATACCCTTTGCGTTATAGTTATGAAGTGTATTGATGTAATTCCAAAGCATTATAAACACGCAAAGAAAAAGGTTTATGACAACCCGATAGGCGAAAAATTTATGACGGATATGAAATTCCGTACTCATGTTGGACTTTATGCTACACTTGGCGTAAATCTCTTGTATGTAGCTGTAAATATCCTTTCGGGATTTATGTATAATACTGTGTGGTTTTATGTTCTGGCATTTTATTATACAATCCTTGCAGTTATGAGATTTATTCTCCTTAAATTCGTAAATCGTGTGGGAATAGGCAAAAACCGTCTTTTAGAATTAAAGCGTTCAAGATTTTGTGGGATAATTCTTCTCACTGTGAATTTGTCCCTTTCGGGCGTTGTGCTTATGATGATGTATCAGAATAAGGGCTTTGAATATAATGGAATTTTTATCTACATAATGGCAGCATATACATTCTATATTACAACTCTTGCAATTGTAAATCTGATAAGATACAAAAAGCTTGGAAGTCCCATTATGTCAATGGCAAAAATAATTAGTATGGCTGCTGCACTTGTTTCAATGCTTTCACTTGAAACAGCAATGTTTTCTCAATTCGGAAAAGAAATGTCACTTAATAATCAAAGACTTATGATAGCCCTGACAGGTGCAGGTGTCAGCGTTGTGGTAATCACAATGTCAGTTTATAG
>JAFTNX010000053.1 GCA_017451665.1 Oscillospiraceae bacterium
AAAACTTATTTTTTACTTAAAATATGTCCTTTTTGTGTTGTAATTTGTGACAAAATGTGATATAATTAGTATACACATTGTGAGGTGACGACTGTGGCAAAGGTTTTTATGACTTGTGGTAAGATATGCGTAGGCAAATCAACCTATTCAAAAGCCCTAAAAGATAAGCACAACGCTGTGATTTTGTCGGTTGACGAAATTACCCTTGCACTTTTTGGGAGAGATGCAGGCGAAAATCACGATTTGTATGTGGAAAGAGCTGAAAAATACCTTTTTGAAAAATCAGTTGAAATTGTAAAGACAGGAATAAACGTCATTCTCGACTGGGGCTTCTGGCAGAAGCGTGAGCGTGATTTTGCCAGAGAATTTTACAAAAGTAAAGGTATAGAGTGCGAAATCCACTATATTGACATATCAGACGAGGAATGGAAACGCCGTCTTGAAAAACGTAACAATGCTGTCCTTTCAGGGGAATGTAACGCTTATTATGTTGACGAGGGACTTGCAAAGAAGTTTGAAGGTCTGTTTGAAAAACCCGACAAATCGGAAGCAGACCTCTGGCTTGAGGCTTAAAAGGAGGCAATTTTATGACTTTTGTAATTGGCGAAGAGAGAATTACTGCTGAAGATTATATTGAATTTCTTAAAAAAACTGACTTAGGTTCACAGTATCCTAAGGAGAGATTTCACGAAAGAATATCAAAGCTTGTGAATAACGTTTCTATCAGCCTTGTTGCAAGAGATAGTGACACTAACGAAATCATCGGCGTGTGCTTTGGAATTACCGACTTTGCTTACTGGCTTTTTATGACCGATTTGGGCGTTATCAGAACACACAAGCACCTCGGTGTCGGCAGGGCGCTTATCAAAAAGCTTCACCAGATAGCAGGTGGAAAGAGAGATATAATTATGTATGCCTGCATAAACGAAAGCGCACTTGGCTTTTATGAAAAAATGGGTATGGTTAAAACAGACGACGTTATGTGCCTTAATGAAATCGACTGGACCGACTTTGAAGTCAAATAAATAATGATAACAGATTCAGGTGGATAGTTATATAGAAGTATATTATATGGATTTATCGGGGGAAACCTTTCTGAAGAACGGTTGTCCCCCGAGCCCCTTTCCAAAGACTTTTAACGTAAAATCCCATATAGGGTTTGAACCCTATATGGGATTTTAAATTGAAAGTTTTAGGAAAAGAGTTTGAGAAAAAACCCTTTTTCAAAAGGGTTTTTCTCAATAAGTCCGTGTAATACTTCTTTATGACCACTCACCCGAATCTGCTATCTTTTTGTTTTGATTATTCAGCAACTTTTGCTTTACGGTTTACAAAAAATCTGATTGTAAAAAGTGTGATAAAGAGAAGTGCAAATGACACGCCGAGGACAACAAATACGTTGTGAACAAAGCCAGCAAGAATGTATCCCACAAGGCTTATTGCTGCAACTGTAAGTGCGTATGGGAGCTGTGTGGAAACGTGGTTAACGTGGTCGCACTGTGCCCCTGTGGACGCCATAATTGTTGTATCTGAAATTGGTGAACAGTGGTCGCCACATACAGCGCCTGCAAGACAAGCTGAAATGCAGATAATTACCATTACAGGAATTTCGCCGGTTGTTGAAATACCTTCAAGTTCACTGCTGAATACGCCTGTTACGATTGGAATAAGGATACCGAAAGTTCCCCATGAAGTACCTGTTGCAAAAGCAAGTCCGAGAGCTACTGCAAAGAGGATTGCAGGAAGGAGAAGTTCAATAGCTGTAACGCTTTCAACAATTCCTGATACGAATGTGTCAGCGCTGAGAAGTCCTGTCATTGTCTTTAATGTCCAAGCAAATGTAAGAATTAAAATAGCTGGTACCATCTGCTTGAAGCCCTGTGCGATTGAATCCATACAATCGTTGAATGAAAGCACTCTTCTGATAAGGAAGTAGAAAATGATAATGATAAGTGCGCCCATTGAGCCAAGTGACAAGCCGTAAGATGCGTCACAGTTAGCAAAAGCGTTTACAAAGCTTTCGCCACTGAAAAATCCACCTGTGTAAATCATTCCCACAACACAAAGTACGATAAGAATAATTACAGGCAAAATCAGGTCAATAACCTTGCCTTTTGTGGTTTTTGGTGTGTCGTCTTCATCATAAACCTTGTTTCTTGTTGTAAAAAGGTCGCCGTTCTCAGCATTTCTTTCGTGTGTTCTCATAGGACCGAAATCGGTATTTGAAAGTGCGATAAAGATAACCATTGCAAGTGTTAAAAGTGCATAGAGGTTATATGGAATAGTGCTTATGAAAAGCTTTATTCCGTTAACGCCCTTAACTGTACCACTTACTGCTGCTGCCCATGAAGAAATAGGTGCGATAATACATATAGGCGCAGCTGTTGCGTCAATGATGTATGCAAGCTTTGAACGTGAAACCTTGTGCTTATCTGTTACAGGACGCATAACTGAACCTACTGTAAGACAGTTGAAATAGTCGTCTACAAAAATAAGTACTCCAAGGAAAAATGTTGAAAGTGCAGCGCCTGCCTTTGATTTGATGTGTGTAGCTGCCCATTCGCCGTAAGCTCTGCTTCCCCCTGCCTTGTTCATAAGAACAACGATTGTTCCCAAAACTACAAGGAAAATAAGAATACCTACGTTGTAGCTGTCAGCAAGGTTTGCAATAAAGCCCTTGTTTACAACAGCGCCAAACATTCCACTGAAGCCCTTTGCCTCAGATACGGCATAAACTACGCCACCGGTGATAATTCCGATAAAAAGTGAAGAATAAACTTCCTTTGTGATGAGTGCAAGACCGATAGCAACAATCGGTGGCAACAATGACCACAAAGAACCTACTGCGTCAGTAATCGGCGACTGGATTGCACAACCTATGATAAATGCAACCACAAGAAGTCCGAAAATGATTTTACTCAGATGTTTTTTCATAAGCTTCCCCCTGAATTTTATTTTGTTCTGATGTATTTTTAATCCTGTCCTTTAACTGTGCCAGAATTACAGCCAAAAAAACAAGAGCACATCCTGAAAATTCCTTGAATGTCATAACTTCACGCAAGAACAACCAGCCTGATAGTGCTGCGAAAACCGATTCAAGGCTCATAATAAGCGACGCTGATGTAGCGTCTGTGTAGCGCTGACCTATAATCTGCAACGTAAAGGCTACGCCACTTGACATAATACCTGCATAAAGAATAGTGTACTTTGCAGAAAGTATGTCCGAAAGGTCAGGCTTTTCAAAAATAAACATACACACAGTCATTAAAACTGCTGCTGTGAAAAACTGAATGCTTGACATCATAACACCGTCAGCACCCTTTTCGTTAAAACGGTCAATAACCATTATGTGCACAGTAAAGCCCAACGCACTTATAAATACAATCAAATCTCCCCTGCCGATTTTAAAGCCCTCGTTTACACAAAGGAGATAAAGCCCACACATAGCTATAAATGCACAAACCCATACCATAACCGATTTCTTTTTGTAGAGAAAAAATTCTACAAGAGGTACTCCGATAATGTAAATCGCACTTATAAATCCGGCTTTTCCAGCCGTTGTATGAACAATTCCAATCTGCTGTAAAGCGCCTGCAAACCCAAGCACCACGCCACAGATTATTCCACCGATTATGGTTTCTTTAAGCTGAAAGCTCTTTTTGTGGGGATTTTCTCCCCCACCCTTTCTTAAAAAAAGCATAACGGGAATGAGAATGAATGCGCCAAGATAATTTCTTAAGCAACAATATGTAAAAGGCCCGACGTAATTCATACCCTCACTCTGCGCCACAAAGGCTGTGCCCCAGATAAAAGCAGTAAGCAAAAGCATCAGGTTTCCTTTAATTTTACTTTTCATAAAAACCCCGATTTTCTACAATAAATATACAGAAAGTATACCACAATTTGTTTTTAATTTCAACAATTCTCCACAACTTTTGTAAAGAATGTGTAAAATCCGACATTTTTTTGGTGAATGTAACATAAAAAAGCATCCGACAATATATCGGATGCTCGTAAAGGTATTTATTTACTCCACTGTTTGTTGAGAAATTCAACTCTGCTGTAAAGCCATACCATAAGATAATCGCAGGCTTCTTCGTGAGTTTTGCAGTTTCTTGACTTTACAGAAAGCTCGTTTGCAAAGGACTCGTCGCTGATGTTGTCCCATTTCTGATAGTTTCTGTCAAAAGCGTCTTTAAGCCCGGTCATATCATTTTCAATCATATCGTATGCACGCTCAAAAACTCCACCGTTGTATGCCTTTGTCCATTTTTCCTTGACAATGTCCTGATACCAGTCCTCATAAGCAAGTACCACAAGCCAAGGGTTGCAGGTCTTGTATTCATTTCCGTTTACGTCAGGGATAATGTTTGAAGCGTAAAAGCCCTGCCCGTCAACGCATCTGTCCTTGTTTCCCATAGCTGAGTCAAAATCCCAAGGGGCTTCAAAGGTGAGCTTTTTGTTTCCACCCTCAGAAAAATCAACGCTCATAAAAAAGCTTGACCAGTAAAGGTCTGCGTCACAGGTAAGCTCGCTTATGATATACATTCCAGCAAGAGAATTTACATCAACAACCTTTTCAACAGCCTGCTGTGGAGTGAGAGTTTCGCTTTTTACAATTTCCGTATAGTCAGCGTTGAATCCATAGGCTGTGTCGTTGTAGGCTGCCTCGTACATAATTTCATAAACGCCGTTTACGAAGTTTGCAATAAAATCCCTCTGATTTTCGCTGTAAATGTCATTTTTAATGGTGAAACCAACATCTTTTACGTTAGGGTATTTGTTTGATTTTAAGCAGGTGATGGTCTTCCCACTACCACACTTTCCGTCAAAAGGAACGAGAGGGGCGTTGTCAGCGTAGTCAACAAAAAACTGCTGTAACTTGTCCTCGGTATAAAAATATCCGTCAAATTCAAGAAAATATCCTATGTCTGTGCCCTGATAATCCTTTTCTGCCTTGTTTACGTCAACCCGGTTTTCATTTATCTGCTGATATTCACAAAGGAGATAAACTCCCCAGTATTCGTCGTTTATGTAGACTTCAACAAATTCAGCGTCGGAAGCATAAAGCCCGTCCTCGCTTAAAATTTCGTTTGCAATAGAAAATGCGGTTTTGTTTCTGAGCATTGATGCGTCCTTGTATTCTGCCATAAGAATCCAGTTTTTCATCTCTGCCCCGTCGTTTAACCCCAGAAGATTCTGCTTCTCCGTAAACTTAATGCGAAAAGCCTTTTTGTCGTAGGTTGTAGTCCAGTTTCCACGGACCTTTACCTGTGCATCAACCGAATCAAGAAGCACCGTTTCATCTGTGCCTTCAAGTGAAATTTTACATTCCTCATAGTATGGTGCAGGTGGCATTTTGTAGTTAGGTGTCCATGACGCAATCTGCTTTGAAACGTGTTCAGACACAGGCTTTGTGGCAAAATTTATAGCGTCCTTTTCTTCGCTTACGGTGTCGATTGACAATACGGGCATAACTTGTTCCCCGGAAAAATCAACCTCACCTTTCTTTTTTTCGTCCTTTTTATCACCACAGCCTGCAAGCGTCAATGCAAGCATCAATGCAGTAAAAAACACAAATATTTTCTTCATAAAACCCGACCTTTCGTAGAAAAAATTCACAGCTGTTTACATTATAAATGCAATTATTTTGTTTGTCAATGGTGATTGAATTTTATGTACGATTGTGTTACAATTAAAAAAGAAATTCAGATAAAAAGGTGACTTATGGACAGAAAAGAGCTTAAAGAATACATTTTAAATACCTTTGGCGTAACCCCAGACACCCCTTTTGAAGGCTCACCTACCCACGAGGTTTTCAGACACAGCGCCAACAAAAAGTGGTTCGGGCTTATTCTTGACGTAAAAAGAGAAAAGCTGGGGCTTTGTGGCGAAGGTTTTATTGACGTTGTGAATTTAAAATGCGACAAACTGATGATTGGCTCGGTGAAAATGAACAAGGGCGTTTTTTCGGGGTATCATATGAACAAATCAAGCTGGATTTCGGTAGCCCTTGACGGAACTGCCGACAACGAGCTTATTAAAACGCTTGTGGGAATGAGCTATGAGCTTACTATGCCAAAAATTAAAAAGCGTAAGGCTTCAAACGATTTGGAAGTCGCCATTTTGAGAGTCAGGGAAATGGAAAAGCACTTTGACGACCTTAAAAAAGCTGTAGAAACAGGCGACAAGACGCTTGAAGAGAGTTTGAGAAAAATTCTTACCGATTATTACGAAAACGGACTGTGGCTCAGCGACTATGAGCGTGACGAAAAGGGCGAATTTCCACAAAACCTCAAACGTGGCGTGCTGTCACAAGACGGGCTGTATAATCAATTGCAAACGTGACGTTTGCAATTCAATTGACAATGGACAATTGACAATTGACAATTAAGGTGTCGGCTTTGCCGACGGATTTAAAAGAGTAAAAATTAAGAGTAGGAGAAATCCTGCTCTTTTTTGTTGCCTGCCAAAGAATTTAAGTTTTAGGTCAAGCCTTTTTCAAAAGGCTTGTGGGGTTGAGGGGCAACGCCCTCATCGCCCGTCGCAACGGGCGAAAT
>JAFTNX010000054.1 GCA_017451665.1 Oscillospiraceae bacterium
ACAGCGCCGTTTTTATGCCAGAATTTACCCTTTCCGCTGATGATGTCGTTGTGAAATTCACCTTCATATCTTTCACCGTCAGCAAAGAGAAATTCGCCTTTGCCTTCTTTTACGCCATTTTTGAATTCGCCGACGTATTTATTCCCCGTGGCATAGATAACATAGCCTTTTCCGTGACGTTTGCCATTTTTCATATCCCCCTGATACCTGCTGCCGTTTTCTCCTATATGGTATTCACCACCCACAGGGTCGGACATCATATTTTCAAAGGTATCCTCATTATCCTTTTTAAAAACCCCTTTGATTTTTTCAAAAAAACTCTTTTTCTTTTTCTCTACACCGTAAAGCTCTTCTTCCCACTCTGTCATTGGTATTTCTCCTTTTACAAAAAAGCCACCAAAGCGTTTTTCTTTGATGGCTTTGAATTTTATTCCTTTTCAGCTAAGGTTTTGAGAAGTTTTTCCTGTTCTTCCATAAGCTTGATAAGTCTTTCAAGTGAGCTGTTTGTAATCTTTTCTTCAGCTGTTTCTTCCTTCTTTTCAGCCTCGTCAGGCTTAACCTCAGGAGTTTCCGAAACAGTCTCAATTACAGGTGCAGGCTTTTCTTCAACAGGCTTTTCCTGAGCAGGTTCAGCCTTGATTTCAACAGGCTTCGCAACATCTTCAACAACAGGTTCAACAGGCTTTTCAACAGGCTGTCTTACTTCCTCAACTGCAGGCTTGACAACCGGCTTTTCAGCTTCAGTGACAGGCTTTGCAACCCTTACTCTTTCAAGCTTTACTGTGTTTTCCTTAACGTTGTTCTGGATTGGTCTTGTGTCAGCCTCAGCCTTTTTATAAGCATTGGCAGCAGCCTTTGCGTTTCTTTCAGCCTTAGCCTTTTCAATTGACTTTTCTACGCTCTTTTCAAGTTGTCTTGTCTTTTCAGCCTTGAATTCAACAGTTGAATTCTTCTTAGGCTGCTGTTCCTCACGACCAAAAATGAAATCCTCGATTGTAACAGGTCCTGAAGTATGTGAACCGATTTTTGAAGGATTAAGTGGTGAATTTTCAGGAACTTTATACTGTTCAAGCTGTTTTTTGAACTTGTCCTTGTGAATGTTGTTTTTTGCTCTTGATTTTCCAACAAGGTGAACAATAAGCTCACACACAAACAAAATCAGAAGTGGAACAACCACCATAACAGCCATACCCTTGTATGATGTAACAAATCTGATGATTGCACCAAGAGTTGTGTGGTATGTAAGTGCCTGACCTACAAGCTTGCTTGCAGGCACGTTATATATTGTTTTAGGGTCGTTATCATAAAATCCCTGATAGATAACAGTTTCAGTATTCGGAACAATGTCGCACAGACGAAGAATTGTTGTTCCGTAGTCGCCGACGCCTTCACAAAGAATAGCGTCACCGATATTTTCAGCAGAAGGACTGTAATTCTTAGCAACAACAAGTGCCCCCTCAGGCACCTTGCTACCCATTCCGTCCTCGTCAACTATAAACACGCTGTAACCGAAGATACTTGGTGTAACATCTTTATTTTTAAACACCAGTGAAGTAACAATCAGTCCGGCGATAATAAGCATTATAAGTACAATAAATATAATCCATGTGGTTTTTCCGATATTTCGTTTTGTTGTAACAGCCATAATATGTCGTTCCTTAAAAAGGAACTCTCCTCCTTTTTTTAAGTTTTTAAAAATACACATTCATTATAGCATACTTCTACACAAATTTCAAACCTTTTTCGACATTTTTTCTAAATTTTCTACAAAAAAATCGCAAAACACAGTAAAACTGCAAGAAAAACAAAATTCACAGCTGTAAAAACGCCCATATATCTGCCGTTTTTTGCATTTTCACTTTTTGAATAAAGCTTCATAGAAATAAGGCTTGCAAGGGAAGCAACAGGAGTTCCCAGACCTCCGATATTGACACCCATAAGAAGCTCGGCACTTTTTTGTGTAAACTGTGAAAGCATAACTGCCGCAGGAACGTTACTGATAACCTGTGATATTCCTGCCGAAACTAAAATTTCCCTGTCCTTTAAAAGACTGCTGACAAATTCAGTAACAGCGTCAATTCTGCCCATATTTCCTACAAAAACAAAAAAGCACACGAATGTCAGCAAAAGTGGATAGTCGATTTTCAAAAGAACCTTTCTGTCGACCACTAAAATTATCGCAATAGAAATAACAAAGCACCACAAATGTGGCACAACTCTCATAACTGTGAGAATACTCACAAGAAAGATTACCACAAAAGCTGAAATTTTCACCTTGTCAATGGGAATTTCTGCTGTTTGTGTGGCTTCAAAGCTGTCCTTTGACACAAAAAAACACATCACGCAAAGCATAGCGTAGCTTAGTATTCCCACAGGAAGAAGTGTCTTTAAAAACACGCCCATTGTAAGGTTATAGTGAGAATAAAGATACAGATTCTGTGGGTTTCCGATAGGTGTAAGCATACTTCCCAAATTTGCAGAAACCGTCTGTATAACCACCGTGAAAATCAAATCCTTAGCTTTTGATTTCCCTTTAAAAATCATTACAGCAAGTGGCACAAAGGTGATGAGTGCCACGTCGTTTGTAATAAGCATTGAAGAAAAAAAGCAAGCATTCATCAGAAGAAAGCAGAGTCGTCTTGCGTTTGAAGATTTTGTAAGTTTTTTAGACACAAAATCAAATACCCCACCTTTTGAAAGTCCCTGCACAGCCCCCATAAGGCAAAACAGCAGAATGAGTACATCAAAGTCTACATAGTCAGCGTACTTTTTGTCGGGAAACACCACAAAGCAGGTAGCTATTGCCACCACAGCTGAAATGCACAGAACAGCCTGTCCCTTTAAAAAATCCAGTGTCTTTTTAATAAAAATCAGTCCTTTTATCAACAAAAAAGTACGGAAAACCGTACTTTTTTCTAAATATCGTTTTTATAGTTCTTGTAAATTCTCGACAGAAGTGCTTTTCTTGTGATAATTCCAACAAAAAGCCCTCTGCTATCAACGACAGGAACAAAGTTCTGTTCCATAACCTGCAAGAATACCTGCTCCATTTCGGTATCAATCTGCACAGCAGGGTTAAAATCAGGTATCAGAATATCGGTAATAGGTGCGTCCTCCATATCCTTGAGGTCGCCGTTTCCTTTTTCCAAAATATACATCAGAAAGTCCTTGTCCCTGATTGTGCCCAAATATGTGCCTTCCCTCGAAAGAAGTGGCACAGCAGTAAACCCGTGATGACGGAATTTTTCAAGTCCTTGTCTTACAGTAAGGTCGCTACAAAGATAGTCAACCTCGCTTTTATGTATCAAAAGCATTGCCGGATTCAAAATCAACAGCTCCTTTTTATTTTCTACAATACTATTTTAACAAATATTTCCCCTCTCGTCAAGCCAAACCCTGACGGTTTGACCGACCTCGCCTATTTTCTCATTTGCGAAGGTCAATACCTTTGAGTGACGGCGTGGGTTCGGTTCGCTTAACGCTCACCTTAAAGAGTGAGGGCAAAAGGCTTTTTAGTAATTGACAATTGACAATTGACAGTTGACAATTATTGTGTCGGCTTTGCCGATGGATTAAAAATTAAGAGTAGGAATTTTTCCTGCTTTTTTTATCGTATTGAGCAGACCACAACAAATGAAACTTCGTACTTTTTTAAACGAAAGCTCCCATCGGGCTACTTTCTTTGAGTTTTAAGAATAGTAATAGAGAAATAGGCGAACAAAAGCAGGAGTCCCAGCCGTCTGCACAACTATCGGAGGAAATGCTAAGGGGTCTGTAAAATG
>JAFTNX010000055.1 GCA_017451665.1 Oscillospiraceae bacterium
CTTTTCAGGGTGATTCCATCTTACAAGTGCCTCAGCACCTATGAGCATTCCCGTAGAATGATTGTACTGTGGCTGATAATGGACTATAAACTGCTTTTCAGAAAGCGCCATAGCCATCATTCCCACAATTTCCTGTTCGCCGAGCATATCCTTTCTGATTTCTTCGGTGAATACTCCGTATCTGTTTGTGTAGCTGCCCTTAACAGCCGACTGTGCAAGAATAGCTCTGTCAATCATAGATTCACAGGAAAGCTTTTCGCCATTTGTAACATAAACACCTGCGTTGAATGTAATTTCAAAAGGCAAATCGTATGCCGAAATCGCCTCAAAAATAACATCAATAACCTTTTGTGGAGTAACCTCCATTGTGTTTATAAACAAAACAAATCTGTCAGAACCTATTCTGCAACCACAGTCGTTATGCCTGATGTTGTGCATAATAACGTCTGCAATATAAATGAGAAGCCTGTCGCCCTCGTCCATTCCAAAAATATCATTTATCGCCTTGAATCTTAAAATATCAAAGTAAATAACAGCGTATTTCCCCTGACTCATTCCCTCGCTGTCGTATGTATAAACATCTTCAACCGTTCTGCAAAAAGCATTTCTGCTTAAAAGTCCCGTAAGCTCGTCGTGTTCAGAAATTTTCATAAGATTTCTGTTTGCCACAATCTCTTTGTTTATGTCAGTAAATGTAATGCTGATAAAAGTCTGTGGAACAGCACAGATAAAGCCCACCATATACCAGCACCACGCACCGTTTTCATTTTTAAGATAAAACTCGCTGAATTTCACCTCAGGTTTTTCCGATAATGAAACCTCGCCTATCATTTCTCTTATTCTGTTTGCAGTGCTTGAAGAACACACTTCCTCTTCATAAAGCAAATCCCAAAGCATTCTTCCCTGATTCTCTCTGAATTCCTCAGGATAATTAAATTCGCCTTTTTTAATGTCATAAGTCACAAGCAAGCTCTTCTGATAGCTGTTGTTATCAACACTCACGCCGTGAGTAACGTGCTTCAGAGAATCGTTTAAAACGCCGTCATTTTCAATTTCCTCGTTGTAGAATACATAACCGTTACCACCGTTTTTCTTTACAACAAGCATAGCCTTTTCAGCTCTTTTGAGAATCTCATTATATGTGAATTTACTGTCCCACGCAGGCACAACAATTCCAAGACTTGCAGAAACATAAACGCCCTTTGAAAGTGAATGTTTTGTAAGCACACAAATGTGCTTTGCAATTCTCTCAACTGTGCTTATGTGGTCAACGTCATTTACGCACACCAAAAACTCATCGCCACCAATTCTGCCGATGATGTCATCTTTTCTGAGTCCACGCTTCAGGGTGTTCACAACGCTCACCAGAACATCGTCGCCCATATCACGACCAAGCGTGTCGTTAATCTTTGTAAAGCAGTCCAAATCAAGAAGAATAAAAGCACAATTCCCGCCCTTTGAAGAGAGTTCCTCCACAATTTCTCTTATGCTTTCCTTAGTGTAAGTACCTGTCAGCTGGTCAATTTTTAAGTTATTTCCGGTATTCATAATTTCACCCACTTAAAAATAATAGTAAATTCCCATATATATAATTATTTTAGCACTTAATTCAAGTTATTTCAATAGTTTTTTGTTATTTATGTGACTTTAACCACATTTTGTTGAATATTTTTATGCATAATAAATAAAGTCCACTCCTTTCGGAATGGACTTAATCATTTTTATTATTACCCCAAATCGCCAAAAGTCGAAAGACCATTGTCCTGAAGACCAGTAATACCACCTGTTGTTTCTTCGTTGTCATCAGGTGAAGGATACTTGCCTACAACGGTATCATCAGCACTTTTACCCCAATAAACTGCTGTCGGAAAACCGCTTGCGTTAAAGCTGACAATGTAATAAGACCCGTCAGCCTCGCCATTCAAAGCGTGATTTACAGCGTGCTGAATCTGCTCTGCGGTAGGATTGCCGTCTACAATTGATGTGCCACCCACAATTGTAACAACACTCTTTACAAGTGCTTTACTAGTATCTGATGTGTCAATCTCAAATCCTTCAGTAACAGTCGCTACCTTAGTAAGAGGTGTAGACGCATTTTCACACTTCTGTGCAAAAACAGAAACGGCATCATAAATAATTTTGCAGTTAGCGTTAGCTGATGTGAATTTTGAATCCTTAATGTATCCTATCAGCGCTGGCACCATAATTGCTGCAAGAACACCAATGATTGCAATTACTACAATAAGTTCAACAAGGGTAAAACCCTTGGCTGTCTTTTTCATAAAATCTTCTCCCTTATGAGTAAATCGGTTTCGTTTACATATAGCAAATTATCCCACTCCGAAGAATGGGATAATCGCTAAATATTGAATTTAAGTTAATTCAAATTAAGTTTCGTCAGCAAACTTTGTGATGTCGCCAGCAACACCTGTAACACCCTTTGATGATTCGAGGTTGTCGTCTGGAGCTGGGTAAGCGCCTACTACAACGTCGTCAGCTGTCTTGCCCCAGTAAACATTTGTTGGGAAGCCCTTGTCATCAAAGAAGATTGTGTAAGCAGAACCTACAGCTTCTTCACCAAGTGAGTTGTTAACAGCCTTTTCAATTTCACCCTTTGTCTTTGTTGTGTCAACTGTAGGAGCAGCAGCAGTAGCAGCAACAACGTTTGAAACCTTAGCTGAACCGTTAGGAGCAGCAACAGTAGCAACACCAAATGATGCTTTACCAGATGTTACACCGTTAGTTACAGTGATTTCGTCCTTCTTACAAACAGCCTTACCAGCAGTTTCACACTTCTGTGAGAATGCCATAACTGCATTGTAGATTGTCTTAGCGTTAGAGTTAGCTGATGTGAACTTTGAATCCTTGATGTAACCTACCATTGCAGGTACGAGGATAGCTGCGAGAACACCGATGATAGCGATAACAACGATGAGCTCAACGAGGGTAAAACCCTTCTGTGACTTCTTCATAATGAAATC
>JAFTNX010000056.1 GCA_017451665.1 Oscillospiraceae bacterium
AGGAGGGGATTTTTATGAAAAAGATTTTTTTAATTCTTATGTCGGCAGTTATGCTTATGCTGTGTGGCTGTGAAGAGAAAAAAGATTCAGAAAAAACACTTAATGAACCCGATTCCATGTATATTGAAGGTCCTTGTATTGTGCTTGAAGACGGGCAGTATATGATTGTCAAGGACGAAAACAACCCTATTGTTATGAGCTGTGCAGACAAAAGCGTTTTTGATAATCTCACAACGGGGGATATTATTAAAATTGAGTGCAAGGTGATTATGGAAACTTATCCTGCTAAGACAACAATTTTAGACCTTGAATTTATTAAAGACGGAAAACCAGAGGATATTTCACAAGACCTTCTGACAAATCTTGAAGGTATGGGCTGGGTAGCAGTTAAATAATTATGGAAAAAATAATCAGAATAAAGCTTGAAAATAATGAGGTTTCCTATGGTGGAAATCAGAGGTGGTTTTGTGATGAAACCTTGCAGAAATACGGTTGCGGGCTTGTAAGCTGTGGTGACATTCTCCTTTGTATGACCGAAAAAAGGGAAGAATTTTCAAAGGAAGAGTATCTTTCCTTTTCAAAAAATCTCAGCGAGAATTTCTTTAAGGTGAGAAAACGTCTTGGACTTAACGGGCTTTCTATGACCTTTGGAATGAACAGATTTTTTAAGAAAAATAAGCTTCCGTATAAAGCAAAATGGGGCGCTTTTAAGAAAAATATCCTTGTTTATATTGAAAAAATGCTTAAAAATGGTATTCCTGTTTGTTTGTCAATAGGCCCGAATTTATACAGAAAGCCTTGTGGCGTGGGGTTTTATAGTAGTATTGAAGATAAGATTTTTTCAAGAGAAAATGTATGCGACCACTACGTTACGGTGACGGATTTGTTTGAAAATAACGGCGAAAAATGGCTTGTTATTTCAAGTTGGGGAAAGAAATTTTTTGTCCGAGTAAGCGATTATTTTGATTACAAAAGGAAATTTCTCACGGGATTTTCAAATATTCTTGTGATAAAAGAGAGAAAATAACCGATAGTTATTGATTTTTTAGCCGAAATGGTATATAATAATTTAGAAAATTAAAAGCACAGTTTAAGCTGTGCTTTTTTGTTGAGTTTGATTTTAGGAGATGTATTATGACTTTATCAGATATTGTTATGGAAAAATACGGAAAAACTCTTGACCAGTGTACTGACCAGGAGATTTACTATGCACTTCTGGAGATTACACAAAAGCTGTCAGAAGAAGAGGTAAGGGACAACGGAAAGAAAAAGGTTTATTATATTTCTGCTGAATTTCCTATCGGAAAGCTTCTTTCAAACAACCTTATAAACCTTGGAATTTATGATATGGTTAAAAATGAGCTTGCTTGTTTCGGAAAGGACATTACTGCTATCGAAGAAATCGAGCCGGAGCCATCACTTGGTAACGGTGGTCTTGGCAGACTTGCAGCTTGCTTCCTTGACTCAATGGCTACTCTTGGTCTTGACGGCGACGGAATTGGTCTTAACTATCATTTCGGACTTTTCAAGCAGGTTTTCAAGAAAAACTTACAGACAGCTACACCTGACCCTTGGATTGAAAATGAGGGCTGGCTTATTAAAACTGACAAAACCTACACTGTTTCATTTAAGGGCAGAAAGGTTACTTCAAGAATGTATGACATAAACGTTACCGGTTATGACAACAAGACAAATAAGCTTCACCTTTTTGATATTGAAACTATTGACGAATCAATTGTTGAAGATGGAATTGATTTTGACAAGGAAGAAATCGAAAAGAATCTTACACTTTTCCTTTATCCTGACGACAGCGACGACGCAGGAAGAATGCTGAGAATTTTCCAGCAGTATTTTATGGTTTCAAATGGCGCACAGCTTATTCTTGAGGAAGTAAAGGCTAAGGGCTGTAATCTTTATGACCTGCCTGATTATGCTGCAATCCAGATTAACGACACACATCCTACAATGGTTATTCCTGAGCTTATCAGACTTCTTGTGGCTGAAGGAATTGAAATGGATGACGCTATTGATATTGTAAGCCGTACCTGTGCTTACACAAACCACACAATTTTAGCCGAGGCATTGGAGAAATGGCCTGTTTCATATATGAAGGCTGTTGTTCCACAGCTTATGCCGATTATTGAAGTGCTTGATGACAAGGTAAGAAGAAAATTCGATAACGAAAAGCTCTATATCATCGACCGTGACGACCGTGTTCATATGGCGCATATCGACATTCATTACTGCTTCAGCGTAAACGGTGTTGCTAAACTTCACACAGACATTTTAAAGGAAACAGAGCTTAATCATTTCTATAAAATCTATCCTGAAAAGTTCAACAACAAAACAAACGGAATTACTTTCAGAAGATGGCTTTTACACTCAAATCCTAAGCTTGCTGAACTTATTACTGAACTTATCGGCGAGGGCTACAAGAGGGATGCAGACGAGCTTGTGAAATTGAGAAAATTCAAGGACGATAAGGAAGTACTTGAAAAACTTCTCAACATCAAACAGGAAAACAAGACTGCCCTTAAAAATTATATCTACGAAACCCAGAAGATTGAAATTGACGACAAGTCGATTTTTGACATTCAGATTAAGAGACTTCACGAATACAAGCGTCAGCAGTTAAACGCCCTTTATATCATCA
>JAFTNX010000057.1 GCA_017451665.1 Oscillospiraceae bacterium
ATGAACCACCAGTACAACCTACAAAAGTTATACTCATGACTAAAAGTGTAGCCAAACACATAATAAAGCTTAGAATTTTTCTTGTTTTCATTTTTATTTCCTCCATTAATTTAAATTAGAATTTGAAACCACAATCGTAACATTGATAAGTGCTTTTTACTTTATTAGCAGCAAACACGCCCCACATGGCTAAAGATAAAGCCTTGCTTGCACCACTAATAGTACCCACATTATTGCTATTGCATTTTGGGCAGTAAATATTAGTATCAATTGGATTTCCACAATGTGGACAACTCTGGGCTTTGTCCGAAACATCATTTAGACATTCAGGGCACTTAATTATAGCCATATTCACATCTCCTTTTTTGGTTTTATAATTTGGCGAAAAACTGGTATAATAAATCCAAACAGAGTATATACTCTATTTATAGATAATTATACTCTATATATCGACAATTGTCAAGATATAAAGTATGTTTTATTATAAAACTGAGGTGAGGGGAATGATTTCGTATGAGCCGTTTTATAAGACAATAAAGGAAAAGAATATTTCAACTTATAAGTTGATAAACACCTACGGTCTGAGTAGAAGTCTTCTCGACCGACTTAAACACAACAAACCTATAAGCACAGTTACCCTTAATGACCTTTGTGCGATTTTGCAGTGCAGGGTGGAGGACGTGCTGGTTTTTATAAATGATGATAATGTTTAAATCCTCTTGGTTTTCAAGAGGATTTTTTGTTTGCCTTACTTTTAGAAAATTGTTAAATAATTGTCAAGACACGCTGAAATCCTTGCATTTTATGGTATTGTGTGGTATAATTATCATGTGTATTTATGGGCTTTTCAAAGGTGTTTTTGCATAAAAATACTGAATATTCACTGCAAAATGTATAAATATACAGAAAATACAGAAAATTATGCAAAAATACAATAAAAAGTTGCATAAAACCCTTGACAAACCTGTATATTGGTGTATAATAAGCTTAAAGCGTATTTGCACAACTTTATATTACTGGAGGAATTTATTATGGCTAAAGAAATCAAAAAGGTTGTTCTCGCATACTCAGGAGGACTTGACACATCAATCATTATTCCATGGCTCAAGGAAAACTACAATAACTGTGAAGTTATTGCTGTTTCAGGTGACGTAGGACAGGGTACTGAGCTTGACGGCCTCGAAGAAAAGGCTATCAAGACAGGTGCTTCAAAGCTCTATATCGAAGACCTTAAGGAAGAATTCATCAGAGATTACGTTTTCCCAACAGTTCAGGCTGGCGCAATCTATGAAAACAGATATATGCTCGGTACATCATTCGCAAGACCAATTATCGCTAAGAGAATTGCTGAAATCGCTCTTGCTGAAGGCGCTGACGCTATCTGCCACGGATGTACAGGTAAGGGTAATGACCAGGTAAGATTTGAGCTTGCTATCAAGGCTTACGCTCCTGATATGGAAATTATCGCTCCTTGGAGAATCTGGGACATCAAGTCAAGAGATGAAGAAATCGACTACGCAGAAGCACACAACATTCCACTTAAGATAAACAGAGAAACTAACTATTCAAAGGATAAGAATATCTGGCACCTTTCACACGAAGGCCTTGACCTTGAGGACCCTGCAAACGAACCTCAGTACAATAAGGAAGGCTTCCTTGAAATGGGCGTTTCACCAGAAATGGCTCCTGATAAGGCTACATATCTTACAATCCACTTTGAAAAGGGTGTTCCAACAGCTATCGACGGCGTTGAAATGGGACCTGTTGAACTCGTTGCAAAGCTTAACGAACTTGGTGGCGCAAACGGTATCGGTCTTGCTGACCTTGTTGAAAACAGACTTGTTGGTATGAAGTCAAGAGGCGTTTATGAAACACCGGGTGGAGCTATTCTTTACCACGCACACGAAGTTTTGGAAACAATCACAATCGATAAGGAAACTGCACGAATCAAGCAGTACCTTGGAATTAAGTTTGCTGACATCGTTTATAACGGTCAGTGGTATACACCTCTCCGTGAAGCTATGACAGCTTTCGTTAACGAAACACAGAAGACTGTTACAGGTGACGTTAAGCTCAAGCTTTATAAGGGTAATATCATTAACGCAGGTGTTACTTCACCATACACACTTTATGATGAAGAAGTTGCTACATTTGACGCTGATGAAGTTTATGACCAGAAGGATTCAGCAGGATTTATCAACCTCTTCGGACTTCCAATCAAGGTTAGAGCTAAGCTCGAACAGAAGAGAAACAACAAGTAATTAACTGTATTTAAATCTGAAACGGAGGAAATAACGATGGCTGATAATATCAAATATGAACACGAGCTTGACAAGAAGGTTGAAATTTCTTATGACAGCCTTCCTAATTCAAAGTTTGAGGACGTAAACCTTGGAGAAGCTACTTTTTCAAATGTAAACCTTAAAAAGAGTAATTTCGATGACGTAAATATGTCAGAAGCACAGTTTAATAACATCGCTATGAAGGACGCTAAGTTCTCTGATGTTTATATGGTGGGAACTAAATTACTCGGCGTAAATTTAAGCGATTCAAGATTCGGCTGTTCAATTATGAATAATATTGAATTCAAGAATCCTGACCTTAAAAATTCAACATTTTTGTATTGCGATATGACAAATGTTGAAATCAACAACTGTAAAATCGACGGGCTTAAAATTAATGGAATTGATATTTCTAAGCTCATCGAACAGATGGAAAAAGATAACTAAATCATTAAGAGCAGGGCAGAATGGTTTTAAAAAAGCCATTTTGCCTGTGCCTTTTTGAAAATACTTTTTTATAGAGGGGAAGATTATGACAAAATCAGTTAAAATCGGATACGTATTCAGACTGGCTATTATCTTTACAGCAGTTTGTTGTCTTATCAGTTTTGCATCACTTATGTCAGGCGCACTTACAGATGGGGATTTTCTTGACGAAGAAACAATGACAAGCTTTCAGACAGCTACAACTTTTTATAACTTTACTCTCGTAGGCACAATTGTTTGTATTGTTTTGAGCTGTGTTGCACAGAGCTTTTGTATGAAGCTTTCTGTTGTTGCAAGAACTGTTCTTATTGGCCTTGAAACTGTACTTCTGTTTGTTGGCTTTAAGGTTAATTCAGTACTTAGCTTCAGCGCAAAGCTTATTAAAAAGGTTGGCGATATGGACGATTATACCGATGAAGAACTTGCAGAACTGATGAACGTAAGCGAAGATAAAATCGAAGAAATCGTTGAGTTTCTGAAAACAGACCCTAAGATTGAACCATTCCTTGTGGCACTTCTTTTTGGTGTTGCAGTGTTCGGAATTCTCAGCTTTACTTCAATTCACTGGCTTGTTAAAAAGAAGACTGAAAAGATGACTTACGAACAGGCTTTTAACTGATATTTACTTAAAGGAGAAAAATAAAATGGCTGCAAAAATGTGGGCAGGAAGATTTTCAAAGGAAGTTGACGAAAAGGTAAATGACTTTAATTCTTCTATTTCTTTTGACGCAAGAATGTATAAAAATGATATCGAAGGCTCTGTTGCACACGCAACAATGCTTGGCGAGTGTGGAATTATCGACCTTGAAGAAAGCAAGACTATCATCAAGGGCTTAAAGGAAATTCTCTGTGATATTGACGAGGGAAGACTTCAGTTTGACCCTAATGCTGAGGATATCCATATGTTTGTTGAGGCTGAGCTTACTAACCGACTTGGCGCAACAGGAAAAAGACTTCACACAGCAAGAAGCAGAAACGACCAGGTTGCTCTTGATATAAGACTTTATCTGAGAAACGAAATCGAAGAAATCAAGGCACTTGTTAAAAAGCTTATCGGGGTTATTGTTACTCTTGCAGAAAAAAATCTCAGAACAGTAATGCCTGGCTATACTCACCTCCAGAGAGCACAGCCGATTACTTTTGCTCACCACGTTATGGCATACGCACAGATGCTTTTGCGTGATATTGGCAGACTTGACGATACATATAAGAGAATGAACGTGCTTCCACTGGGAAGCTGTGCGCTGGCCGGTACAACATATCCGATAAACAGAGAAAGAGTTAAGGAGCTTCTCGGCTTTGATGAAGTTATGCTTAACTCACTTGACGGAGTTTCAGACAGAGATTTCTGTATCGAACTTGCAAGCGCAATATCAATTCTTATGATGCACCTTTCGAGATTTTCTGAGGAAATCGTACTCTGGTGTAGCTGGGAGTTTAAATTTATCGAGCTTGACGACGCATATGCAACAGGCTCATCAATTATGCCACAGAAGAAAAACCCTGATATTACCGAGCTTGTAAGAGGTAAGACAGGTAGAGTATATGGCGATTTGAATACCCTTCTTACGATGATGAAGGGACTTTCACTTGCTTATAATAAGGATATGCAGGAGGATAAGGAAGCTATTTTTGACGCTGTTGATACAGTTAAGCTTTGCCTCTCAACCTTCATTCCTATGCTTGAAACAATGAGAGTTTTGCCTGAAAATATGAGAAATGCAGCTGCAAAGGGCTTTATCAATGCTACCGACTGCGCTGACTATCTTGTTAAAAAGGGACTTCCTTTCAGAGATGCATATAAAATTACAGGAACTCTTGTTGCTAAGTGTATTGAAATGGGTGTAACCCTTGAAACACTTTCACTTGACGAATATAAAAAGCTTTCTGAAATCTTTGAGGAAGATGTTTATGATGCAATCAGCCTTGATACCTGCGTTATGCAGAGAAAATCACAGGGTGGACCTGCACCGGAGGCTGTTATGGAACAAATCAGCTATGTAAAGGAAAAACTCAATGGATAAAAAAGAAAAATTAAAGGCATTTTTAAAAAGCAGAAACGCTGTTGCAGGCTATGTGCTTGCAGGGTGGCTTGCCCTCTGGGGACTGATTTTTGTTGTTGGTAATATCCTTGAAAGTCTGTTGCTTTTTATATTGCTTTATAATCTTGTTTATCCTGTTGCAACAGTGTTTTGCTGTTATGCTTTTTCAAAGAAAAATGGTATTGTATGGTTTATGCCCGTAGCTATGGCTGTTATTTCGGTGGTGCTTTATGTGGCTACCGAGCTGGTGAAATTCGCACTCCCTAACGCAATAGTTATGACGATAGTTACTGTGTTTTTTGGCACGGGTTTTGGAAATATAATGCACGGAAACAACGATAAAAAGAGGAAATAATTATGAAACACTTTATTTCTAAGAATAAACAGTGGTTTTTTCTCGCACTGTGGGGAATAGTTTCTTTGATTATTGCGACAATGCTTTTTGGCGTATTTACAAGCTGGGATTTTCTTTTTTTAACAATATTGCTGTTAGTTCCACTGAATAGTCTGGCTTTCGGATTTTTTCACACAAGATATAACGGCATACAGCCTGCATTACTCATTCCGATTATAATAACTGCTTTGGTGTATATACATTTTGATGTTGATTTCAAACTGCATCTGATTTATG